>CAYYXZ010000092.1:0-7324 GCA_964475715.1 uncultured Marinosulfonomonas sp.
CATGATTTGAGACTGACGCGTCAGGTGACGATGCAGTCGCTGCCCTCGATCCGGCTGGTGCAGGAAAATGACAAATCCTTGGTCGCCAAAATCAATTCAACGCTGGTCAACACCGTGCCGCTTTGGGAAACCCAGCTGGCTCAGGCCGTCACGATCCAGCGCTCGGTCGAGGCCGCGGGTGCGGTGCGTGCCGCCAATGATTTAACCAACGAATTGCTGACCGCCAACGCCAAAAACCTGCGCGTTGCCAACAAAATCGTGCGCGAGGAAATGGAGCGCGGTGTGTTTGACATCGAGGCAATAAAAGTGGCCAATTCCGAACTGGTCGCCACCATCGAGGACAGCCTGCGCATTGCCGATGAGGGCAAATCCAGACGTGCGGCGGCCGAAGTGGAGCTAAAGCAAATGGAGGCCGAATTGAAGTCCACCCTTGCATCGGCCAAATCGCGCGGCGACAAAGTTGGCGACACGGCCGGTGGCGCAATTACAAACACCTGAAAACCGGACCGGTAATTTGATGGCACAAAAGCGCAGATTAATTGCAGCACTACTGTCGGCCAGCCTGCTCGGGTTGGCCGGCTGTGATCTGGTGCCATCAAAACCCGCACCACCACCGATGCCGCGCCCGGATGCGCCAGCAGATCCCGCGATAAAACCCCAAAGCGAAATTAGCCGCCAAATGGCCGTGCATCTGGCCAAACTACAGGCCGATTTGCACATGCAGGGTTTGTTGCGGGTTGATCGCGGCGGGCCTGACGTGCCTTTCAACCGTCGCAATCTGGTCGATAATTTCATCCGCATCGCGATGTTTGACGAATATACCTCCAACGGAGATTTACTGGTAGCGCGCGAAACCGAAAGCCGTTTGCGCCGCTGGGAACAACCCATCAGAATGCAGATCGAGTTCGGCGCATCGATTCCCCAAGCCCAACGCAACAAAGACAACGCCAGCATCCGCGCCTATGTGAAACGGCTGTCGCGCTTAACCAATGTGCCGATCCGGATCACGGACCATCAGCCCAATTTCCACGTGCTGATCTTAAACGAGGACGAACGTCTGGCCGCCGGCCCGCGCCTGCAAGAACTTGCGCCGGGCATCAGCCCCGCATCGACACGCACAGTCACCCATTTGGCGCGCTCGACTTTGTGTCTGGTTTTTGCCTATTCCAGCGGCGCAAACAATTCGGCCTACGCCAAGGCCGTGGCGGTTATTCGCGGCGAGCATCCCGATTTATTGCGCCAATCCTGCATCCACGAAGAATTGGCCCAAGGCATGGGGCTGGCCAATGACAGCCCGGCTGCGCGGCCCTCGATTTTTAATGATGACGAAGAATTCGGCCTGCTGACGCATCATGACAGCCTGCTTTTGCAAATGCTTTATGATCCACGGCTGAAATTGGGCATGACAGCAAACCAAGCCCGACCAATTGCCACAAAAATCGCCGCTGAATTAATGGGCGCGACAATATAACATTTTGTAATGAAAGGGAAACCTATGGGTATTCTTGATTTTTTAACCGGTGAATTTATTGACGTAATCCATTGGGTCGATAACAGCCGTGACACCATGGTTTGGCGTTTCGAGCGCGAAGATCACGAAATAAAATACGGCGCAAAGCTAACCGTTCGCGAAGGTCAGACGGCGGTTTTCGTGCACGAAGGTCAGCTGGCGGATGTTTTCAACCCCGGCCTTTACATGCTTGAAACCAACAATATGCCCATCCTGACAACGCTGAATTTCTGGGATCACGGCTTCAAATCCCCGTTCAAAAGCGAAATTTATTACGTCAACACCACCCGTTTCAACAACCTGAAATGGGGCACCAAAAACCCGATCATCTGCCGCGATCCCGAATTTGGCCCGGTGCGTATCCGCGCCTTTGGCACCTATTCGATCAAAATTTCAGATCCGGCCCGTTTTCTAACCGAAATCGTCGGCACGGACGGCGAATTTACCATGGATGAAATCAGCTATCAAATCCGCAATATCATCGTGCAAAAATTTTCCCGCGTGATTGCTTCATCGGGCATTCCGGTGCTGGATATGGCCGCCAACACGGCCGATCTGGGTAAATTGATCGTGGCCGAAATCAGCGGCACACTGGAAGAATACGGGCTGGAAATGCCTGAATTATACATCGAAAATATCTCGCTTCCTGCCGCGGTTGAAGCCGCACTTGATAAACGCACCTCGATGGGGCTGGCCGGTGATCTGGGCAGATTCACCCAATATTCCGCCGCCGAAGCCATGACGGCTGCGGCTAGCAATCCGAACGGAGGCGGTGGAATGGGGGCCGGTTTGGGCGCCGGGATGGGCATGGCGATGGCCCAAAACCAGATGGGGCCTTGGGGCGCTGTCGCACAACCCACCGTCGCCGCGCCACCGCCGCCGCCTGTTGTTGAAAAGCTCTGGCATATCGCCGAGGCTGGCAAAACCAAAGGTCCCTTTTCGCGCGCGGATCTGGGGCGCATGTTGCAAGATGGCGCATTGCAGCGCAAAAGCTATGTCTGGTCCGTGGGTCAGGACGGCTGGAAAAACGCCGGTGATATTGACGAGCTGGCCCAGCTGTTCACCATCATGCCCCCGCCCCAGCCAAAGGCATAGAACCTATGGCGCAACAGCACGAAACAGCACCACAGGCTGAAATCGAAGAGCATCGTTTCCCATGCGAGCAATGCGGTGCCGATTACCGTTTTGCGCCAAAAAAAGGTCAGCTGCTTTGCGATCATTGCGGCCATAAAACCGTGATCGAAGGCGATGGCCACCACCAAGTTGACGCGATTGACGAGCTGGATTTTCGCAAAGCACTTGATGCCCGGATACCCGCAAGCGAGCTGATTGAAACCCGCGTTCAGCAATGCCCCAATTGTGCTGCCAAGTTTGAATTCGATGCCGAAATTCATGCCGCCAAATGCCCGTTTTGCGCCACTCCCGTCGTCACCGATACCGGCAGCCTGCGCCAAATTAAACCAAAGGCGCTGCTGCCCTTTGGCATGGATGAGCGCCAAGCGCGCGACTTTTTGGTCGATTGGCTGGGCGGTTTGTGGTTTGCCCCAAATGGCGTTGCGCAATATGCTAGAAAAGGGCGCAAATTACAGGGCATTTATGTGCCTTACTGGACTTATGACGCCGACACCAAAAGCCGTTATTCCGGCCAGCGCGGCACGGTTTATTACGTGACTCGCACCGTGCAGCGTGGCGGGAAATCTGTGCGCCAACGCGTGCCAAAAATCCGCTGGCGTCCGGTTTCGGGGCGGGTTGCGCGGTTTTTTGACGATGTTCTGGTGCTGGCCTCAAAAAGCCTGCCAAAGCGTTTTACCGATGCGCTTGGCCCGTGGGATTTAACCGAGCTTGAACCCTACCGCCCGGAATATCTGGCCGGTTTCAGAGCCGAAGGCTATACGGTTGAGTTGGTGGACGGGTTTTCACAAGCTCGCGCCAGCATGGACAGAATGATCCAGCGCGATGTGAAATTTGACATCGGCGGCGACCGTCAACGCATCAGCAACATTGACACCAAAATCAGCGATGTTACCTTTAAGCACATCCTGCTGCCGGTTTGGCTGGCGGCCTATAAATATCGCGGCAAAAGTTACCAATTCGTGATCAATGGCCGCACCGGACGGGTGCAGGGGCAGCGGCCATACTCGGTCTGGAAAATCAGTTTTGCGGTGCTGGCATTTGCAATAATTGCCGGCGCGGTTGGCTATTTGGTGGCCACTCAACAGTAAAGGCAGCGAAAAATGCGGGCATTAATTCAACGCGTCACAGAGGCCTCGGTTACAATTGATGGCAAAGTGGTTGGCGAGATTGGTGCGGGGCTGTTAATTTTTGTTTGCGCGATGCAGGGTGACCGCGAAAAAAACGCCGATGCGTTGGCCGCGAAAATCAGCAAGCTAAGGGTTTTTGCCGATGATGCGGGAAAAATGAACCGCGCTTTGCTGGATACCGCGGGATCCGCGTTGGTGGTTAGCCAGTTCACTTTGGCCGCCGACACCAGCCGCGGTAATCGCCCCGGATTTTCAGCCGCCGCCAACCCTGATCTGGCCTGCAAATTATACAGCTATTTCACCGATCAGCTGGGCAAGCACGGCATCTCTACGGCCAAAGGCAAATTCGGCGCAGACATGGCGGTGCGCCTGCTAAACGATGGTCCGGTGACAATCTGGCTGGAAATGTAGAGGCAAAACCCGGAATTGATCTGCGGACTGATCGCGCAAGCAAAGCGCTTGAGATAACTTGCAAAAGTTTGAAACAAGACGCGCTTATGCTGGCAGGTTAGGCTCGGGCGCGTTTAGCAGATCTTCGCTAAACACGGTGTAGCAGGCGCGACCTTTATGTTTTGAAGCATATAGCGCCAAGTCTGCATCGCTTAGCATTTTATCCATATCGGGGATTTTGTAGTTTTCCGATATGGTTGTGCCAATACTTGCCGATATCCGGCAAGCCTGATCATTAAACGGGATCGGCACCTCCATGCGTTTGATAATGCGCCCCGCAATATCATTTAGCTTTCCAATATCGGTAAGATTATGAAATATCAGCACAAATTCATCACCCCCGACCCGCGCGACCAGATCAGAACTGCGGGTTTCCTCCAGTAATATTTTAGCAACCTCATGCAACACATGATCACCCGCCGCGTGCCCCATGCTATCGTTAACGGCCTTGAAATAATCCAGATCAATCTGCATCAGGCCAAATTTCTCACCCGCTTCGATAAAGCGCGACAGCACATGATCCATGGCGCGGCGGTTTTTCAAACCGGTTAATGTGTCGGTATAGGCCTGTTCCTCGGCCGCAATTTTTGCCCCCTGCAAACGCGTGTTCAAATTGCGCGATTCGGCCATTGCAGCTGATTTGGCCTCGAGCAGATAAAGCATTTCCACCGCCAGATCCGTGGCGGCAAAATCGCTAATTGTCAGATTATATTGCCCAATGGCGTCAACAACAGAAATGCCAAATGACATATTTAACAATATCGCGTCAGAGCCGGCAAGCCCAATGCCCACAGCCTTTAGCGTGGTTTGCTGCTCTGTTTTCAGGCTCAGGTGCAGCTTGGTAGCATTGCCTGCAACTATATCGGCAACCGAGGTAATGCCTTGGGGCTGGCGCACCTTGAACAGATCAAAAAAGCATTCTCCCCCAATTTCCCTATCCGAAAACAGCTTGGCCACCGTTGCACCAAAGCGCAGAACTTTGCCATCCGGCGTCAGCAATAAATGCATCGGCATAAGACGGTCCAGCCCAGCTTGTGATATGCATATTTGGTCTGTCATGCGGCCCCCTTTTGCGGACTGGTCAGGCTAAAATCACGCCCATCGGCAAAACGGGTCTCGACCACCTGAATATAAATTTCTCCGCTGCCATTTCCTTTGTCGTGGCTATCCAGCAGCACCAACGCGCCGTAATCATCCGCCATTGTGCGCAACAAGCCTATCAAAACATAGCCAAAACCAACATACCCACCATGACAAACCAGTTTAAAATTATCAGAACCCGATGTCCCGAACAGGTGCAATCTGGGCAGCTCCAATTCAGGAACCGCCAATTTGGCCCGCTCATGCAGATCCTCTAGCGAATGCAGGAATTCAACAAACGTAACACCGCCAAAACGCAGCAACCGGCGTAATGACTCGACTTTGGGATTGCTGACCAGATAGGTGCCCATGTCTTCCAACAAGATTTCGCGCGGTCTTGCCAGCAGAACCGCAGCCGCATCCAGAACCGCATAAGTCAGCGCATCGTCATATTCCAGCATTGATTCAAAGCTGTCGAACCCCAGATCCGCCGCCGTTGTCACATCTTGCCAGATTTTATTGCCATAAGTGTCGCGCAAGAACCCCTCTAGCGACCGATTTATCAATCCATGCATCATCAACCCTCACATTATGCTGTAATACTAGGATTTCCGCGTTAACAAAATACGAACGTCGGTGCCTGAAAATAGATCAAAATGGCGGGGATACAGAACGTTAACAGTGATTTATTGCGCCACTTCACGCTATGATTGAGGTGCCTTAGCGATCAGACAACCAATCCGGTAAATGCCCGACATCAGCCAAAACCACATCGGCAAAGGGCAACAATTGTTTACGCGTGGCAAGCCCCGTCAGCACCCCAACCGTGACCATACCCGCCGCCCGGCCCGCGACCAGATCATGTTCACTATCGCCAACCATGGCAATTTCAGCGCCATCCAACCCGACCTGATCAGCGAATGCCAGCAGCATACCCGGTGCGGGCTTGGCGCCAAAACCGCTGTCAGAGCCTACAATAAAGTCAAACATACCGGCAATCCCGACAGATTGCAGATGGGCCGTTGCCGGGGCATGGGCATCATTCGTGGCAACCCCCAGCCTTAGCCCCCTTGCCTGAAGATTTAGCAACATCGGGATCAATGCCACGGCCTCGACCTGGGCTACTTTTGCGGCCTCTGCATTTAGATAATCTGTCAGGCTTGCCACGCTCTGGCCCGTAAAAAACGGCAACAAAGCCGTCGCAATATCCGTTGGGGTATCAAAAATCACCATTGAATCCGCGGCAAATTCAGCGGTTTTCGTATCATAACCAATCGCGCGCCCCATCGTTGCCGCCAGCTGGGCATCACCCTGACTATTATCCAGCAGCACAGTTTTCACCCACGCCCCCCATGTGGCATAAAAATCAAACAATGTGCCGTCTTTATCAAACAGCACGGCTTTAATATTTGGCATCATACCCCCTGCACGCTTCATACCCCGGCTTTATGTCCAGCTGACATCGACACCGCCGGGCAATGCCTGACGCGCCCGCATCGGGGTTTCATAAGCCAGCCCGCACGGATCACAATAGGCCATAACCCAAGCATCATCCAACATCAAAAAATCCAGAACCGAACCTAAAAATTCAGGCTCGCCGGCCCGAATGCGCAAATCCGACTCACTTGCGCCGGTTGCGGATAAAAATACCGGCAACAACTCCTCGTTGCCAACCAGCCACTCAAGCACAGCTAATGCGCGAAGTTCTGCCTGTTTTTGGTTCATAACGACCCTCATCATTGCTCTTGGAAACTATTTGTTAACTAATCTAAACCAGATACTAATAGATATAGGACAAATTTAAACATTAGGTACAAAATGGCGGGTAAAATTCTGATAGCGGATGATGTTGCGACCAATCGCATCGTTATGAAAGTAACGCTGATGGAAGCGTGCTATCAGATTTTGCAAGCCTCGGGTGGTCCTGAAACCATTGAGCGGGCTATTAAAGATGCGCCTGATTTGATCCTGCTTGATCTGATGATGTCGGATATGGACGGGATTGCGGTCTGTGCGGCCTTGA
>CAYYXZ010000093.1:0-7293 GCA_964475715.1 uncultured Marinosulfonomonas sp.
GCCTAACGCCCCCTGATCCGCGGGTCCAGCGCATCGCGCAAGCCATCACCGATGTAATTCACCGACAGCACGGTTAACGAAATAGCCACACCGGGCCACATCACCCGTTCGGGGTATTGCTGCATAAAGGCAACGCTATCAAACAGCAACCGGCCCCAGGTCGGAAAATCTGGCGGAAAGCCAAGGCCCAGAAACGACAGCGCACTTTCGGTAATAATCGCGTTGGCAATGCCCAAAGTGGCCGAAACCATGATCGGAGACATCACATTTGGCAGCAAATGGCGGGTGATCATTTTGGTGTTCGAGGTGCCGATTGATCGGGCCGCAAGGATAAATTCGCGCTCCTTTAGGGCCAAAACATCGCCGCGCACGATGCGCGCGGTCGGCATCCAGCTGGTGATACCAATGGCGCAAACCATCAGAATGAAAATCCCGGTTTCGGGGCCGAATGCCGCACTTAGGGGTTGGCGAAACAGCATCACCATAACCAGCAACAAAGGCAGCAGCGGCAGGGCCAAAAACAGATCGGTCAGACGCATTAGCGGGCCGTCAAAGCGTTTGAAATATCCGGCGACCACACCAACAAAAGTCCCTAAAACCAAGGCGATCAGCATCGCAACCAGCCCCACCGCCAGCGAGGTTTGCCCGCCTTTGATCATGCGTGCCAGCGTGTCGCGCCCCAGCTGATCGGTGCCAAACGGATGCGTCAGGCTGGGCCCCTGATTGCGGGCGCGGATGTCGATAAAGGTCGGATCGATGCTCCAGAGCAGGCTGCCAAAAGCCACCCCGAACAGGATGAAGAAAAATATCACCAGCGAAATCATCGCGCCTTTGTGGGTTCGAAACTGGGCCCAGATATCCCACCACTGGTTGCGCGGGGCTTTGGTTTCTTGTGCGATATCAGTCATAGCGGATCCTCGGATCAAGAATGCCGTAAAGAATATCGGCAATCAGATTGAACAGCACAATCAGGATGGCAAAAATAAAGGTGATGGTCTGCACCATCGGCAAATCATTGGCCTGAATCGAGGTGATCAGCAGCTGACCAATCCCGTTCACCTTGAAAATCTGCTCGGTAATCAATGAGCCGCCAAACACATTTGGCACGCCCAACGCGATCACGGTTACAACCGGTATCATCGAGTTGCGCAGCACATGCACCAGCACCACCGAGCGCTCCTTTAGCCCCTTGGCGCGTGCGGTGCGCACGTAATCCTGATTTAGATTGTCCAGCATCGAGGCGCGCATAAAGCGGCTGATTTGCGCGGCATTATAAAGTGCCAGCACGAAAACCGGCATGATCATCTGGCGGATTTGTTTGCCGAGATTCTCCCAGCTATCGACCACCAGCGTGGTGTCGTAAATTGACGGCAGCCAGAAAAAACTGCCCGGTGTCATCATCACCGAAAAGATCACAATCAGCAAAACGCCGGTGAAAAATGTCGGCACCGAAAAGCCGATCATCGAAATAAACGTGCCGATTTGGTCGAACCACGAATATTGCCGATAGGCCGAATAAACCCCGATCGGCACCGCGATAATCACCGCCACCACATAAGACAGTCCCACAACCCACAGGGTTTGGGGCATGCGTTGCCAGATAATATCCATTACCGGAGATCTGGTTTGCCAGCTGATAACCCGCTGTTTTCCCTCGGCAAATGTGGTGCCGAAGGCGTAATCGATCAACACTTGGGGCTCAACAATGAAAAATTGCACCATCCATTTGTAAAACTGGATGTGGTTGGGTTGCCCCAGCCCCAGCGCCTCGCGCATGCGTTCTTTCACTTCGGGGGGCACCGTTAACGGCACCTGCGCCATCGGATCTCCGGGCGCAAGTTTCAGCAGTAAAAATATCACCAGAGCGATAAACAAAAGCGTCGGAACAGCCAGTAGCAGGCGTCGGATTGTAAAGGTTAACATCGGCGTCTCGGTTTATGGTTCGAATGAAAATGCAGCGGCCCCGAAAACGCATTCGGGGCCGCAAATCTTAAGGGTTGTTTACTTTATACGGTACCAATCGGCAACATTCCAGGTCTCGCTATCCCAGACATTCATTCTGACGCCGCCCAAGGAATTGGAGTGCGCAGAAACGTCGGAACGATGCGTGATCGGCAGCATTACAAAATCCTGCATCAGCATATCGTTCATGGCTTTTGCCAGCTCGATACGTTTGTCGATGTCACCTGTCACAGCCATTTCAGCCACCAGCGCGTCATATTCTGCAGAACAGAAACGCGGGATGTTGCCACCCTGCCACTGGTTTTCAGGGCTTGGAGCCTGATTGCACTGCCAGTTGGCCATGTAGCTTTCAGGGTCGGTGCCGGAAAAGTTGTTGGTGAACATTTGCACATCGGCAAAGAATTTCTGGAACGTATCATCTGATCCGGGATCCGAGCCAAAGAACACAGAGGCCGAAATATTGCGCAGCTCGACTTCGACGCCCAATTCTTCCCACCACTGTTTGATCAGCGCCTGATAATCCTGACGCACGGCATTTGTGGAGGTTTGATACAGAACCGACAAACGCACACCGTCTTTGGCGCGAACGCCGTCATCGGCCATAACCCAGCCAGCATCGTCCAGCAGCGCTTTGGCACCGGCCATGTCTTGGATCAGGCAGGCGTCATTGGCTGTTGATGCATAAATTGCAGGGGCCGGCAGCACGTTGCAGGTTGGCTTGCCGGTTGTGCCATAGCCGATTTCGGTCAGCAATGCGCGGTCAATCGACATCGACAGCGCCTTGCGCACATTGATGTCGCTCAAAAACGGATGCGGATTGGCTTTGGTGGCGCGTGTTTCGCCCAGATCGGGGGAGGGGTCGGTCAGGTTGATTATGATGCGCTCAACCGAAGAGCCAAAACCGGAAACCACTTGGCCTTTGCCAGCGGCGGCCATGTGGGCCAGCACATCGGGGGCCAGTTGCAGGTTCCAGGCGTAATCAAATTCGCCGGTTTCCAGCACAGCGCGGCCCGCAGCCGTTGCATCGCCGCCACCTTTGAAGGTCACCGTTGCGAACGCAGGCTTGGCCGGATCGCGGAAATGCTCGTTGGCTTTAAAGGTGATCACGTCATTGGGGCGGAAATCGGTAACCACAAAGGGGCCGGTGCCGATCGGGTTAAAGTTTTCGGTGGTGCATTGCTGTGCCTTGGCACCAACGCAATCCTTGAACTGGGCCTTTTGCAGAATTGGCGTGTTGCCGCCAACAAATGGTCCGTAAGGAAACGGCTTTGGCACGCTGAATGTCACAACGGCCGTTAGCTCATCCGGGGTTTCAACGCTGACCACGTCCTCAAAATGGTTGGAACTGGCGCAACCGCCATCGGGGTCGACGCAATATTTCCATGTAAACTGCACATCAGCCGATGTTACGGCGGTGCCATCGGACCATTTCAGGCCTTCGGTTAGCCTCCAGGTGATGGTTTTCAAATCGGCCGAAACGCCGCCATTGGCAACGGTTGGCACTTCGTCAACCAGCCACGGCACAATCGCGCCGGTTTCGTCATAACGCGCCAGAGGCTCTAGAACCAAAGCCGCCGCATCCATTTCTTTGGTGCCGCCGGACAGGTAGTTGTTCATCGTCGATGGCGCTTGCCAGTAGATGATGTTGACGTTGCCATCCGCGCCACGCTCGGCCATGGCGGCGGGCGCCATCGCAAAGGCACAGGCAGCGCCTAACAGGATTGATCTCATTTTCATTGGTATTCCTCCTTGATTGAATGTTGTTGCTCAAAGCCATCACCAAGCATGCGGTTGGCTCCGCTGCGTGTTTTTTGTATGTTTGAAAAAATCATGCGGGCTGGGCGCACAGGGGCGCGAATTATCACAAAATATCACGGTGGATATCACGGCGGCATTGCGTGTTCGGCACCCCGGGCTGTCAGGGGCGGGCAGGACCCGATCGGGCATATGTTAACTCCCAGGTGGTTTATTGTTTTTAACCGAACGCAAGCAGCTTGCAGGCAGCTTTCGGCATTTGTTAACCGTGACGTTAGCATGAATTTATAATCTATCAACTGCTAACTGCTTGACGTCGCGTGATTTCTTGCAATTATCTAAATAGTCACCTTACCACTTGACCTTGGCCTGATCCCGGCTCACTTTGCATCTTGATCCCAAAACCGGAGCGCCGCATGGCCAAACATTACTCCCCGCGTCAACTGCTTGAAAAGCTTGTATCTTTTCCAACGGTCAGCGTGGAATCAAATCTGGATTTGCTGGATTGGGTCGAGGATTATCTGTTGGGCCACGGGGTCAAATCCACGCGGGTTTACAACGCTGAAAAAACCAAAGCCAACCTATACGCGAATGTCGGCCCGCTGGTTGCGGGCGGCGTTATTTTATCGGGTCACACCGATGTTGTGCCGGTTACGGGGCAGGATTGGGCGACAGATCCGTTCACCGTGGTTGAAAAAGACGCCAAGCTGTTTGGTCGTGGCACTTGCGACATGAAGGGCTTTAACGCGCTGGCTTTGGCGGCGGTGCCTTTGGCGCTAAAACGCGGTATTAAACGCCCGATCCAGATCGCGCTGTCTTATGACGAAGAAGTCGGCTGTGTCGGCGCGCCCGCCATGATTGATGAAATGGTTAAACATTTGCCGCGCGCGCGCGCCGCGATTATTGGCGAGCCTTCAATGATGAAAACCGTATCGGGCCACAAGGGCGCGTTCGGGGTGCGCACCCATGTGCATGGCTTTGAAATTCATTCATCGCTGCTGCATCTGGGCGTTTCTGCGGTGATGCAGGCCGCCAAATTGGTGGATTGGTGCAACCTTAAAAACGCACAAAACGCGGCCCAGGCCCCATCGCCGGTGGCGGCCGGTTTTGTGCCGCCCTACACATCCTTGCACGTGGGCACGATAGCGGGTGGAACGGCCAATAATATCGCGGCCAAAGATTGCGAATTTGCGGTATTTTTCCGCTGCGTGCCGGACGAAAGTTTTCAGATGTGGCAGGATGCCTATCTGGCCAAAGTCGCCGAGGTTCAGGCGCAAATGCAGGCGATCCGGCCTGAAACTTGGATCGAAACCAAGCCCACGTTTGGCGTGCCGGCGCTAAAGCCCGAAACGAACGGCGCGGCCGAAAATCTGGTGCGCAAACTGACCGGTGACAACAGCACCAACGTGGTGTCTTATTGCGCCGAGGCCGGTCAATACCAGCAGCGCGGATATTCCACAATCATCTGTGGTCCCGGCAGTATTGATCAGGCCCACCAAGCCAATGAATTCATTGAAATCAGCCAGTTGAGAGCGGGCGAGCAATTTATGCACCGCTTAATCGACCATCTTTGCGAGGACTAGCCCAATGCCAATTAAAAACCGATTTGCCGATCTGCACGACGAAATCACCGGCTGGCGCCGCCACCTGCATGAAAACCCCGAACTGTTGTTCGACACCCCGAAAACTTCGGCCTTTATCACCGAAAAGCTAAAGGAATTTGGCTGTGACGAGGTGGTCGGAAAAATCGGGCGCACCGGCGTGGTTGCGGTGATCAAAGGCAAAACCGACACCTGCGGCAAGGTGGTCGGGTTGCGGGCCGATTTTGATGCGCTGCCAATCCACGAGGCAACGGGGTTGGATTACGCCTCCAAAACGCCGGGCCTGATGCATGCTTGCGGGCATGATGGCCACACCGCGATGTTGCTGGGGGCGGCGAAATACTTGGCCGAGACCCGTAATTTTGACGGCACGGCAATCATGATTTTTCAGCCCGCCGAAGAAGGCGGCGGTGGCGGTAAGGAAATGGTTGATGACGGCATGATGGAGCGCTGGAATATTCAGGAAGTTTACGGCATGCACAACTGGCCGGGCGAAGAACTTGGTGCATTTGCCATCCGCTCGGGGCCGTTTTTTGCCGCCACGGATACCTTTGAAATCGTGGTCACGGGGCTGGGTGGTCACGCGGCCAAACCGGATGTTTGCATTGATCCCACCGTGGTTTCCAGCCACATCGTTTTGGCCCTGCAAAGCATCGTTTCGCGCAGTGTTGATCCGGTAAAACAGGCCGTGGTTTCGGTCACCAGTTTTGAGACCGAAAGCAAGGCTTTTAACGTAATTCCACCGGCCGTGACCCTGAAAGGCACGGTGCGCACCTTGGAGGCCGAGGTGCGTGATCTGATCGAGCAGCGGCTGAGCAAGCTGGCAGAAATGACGGCGCAGGCTTACGGGGCAAGTGCCAAGGTGGACTATATTCGCGGCTATCCTGCCACCGTTAATCACGAGGTTGAAACCGAATATGCCGCCGGGGTCGCGGCTAAAATTTCGGGCAATTGCAACATTGATGCCGATCTGGTGATGGGGGGCGAAGATTTTTCCTACATGCTGGAATCGCGCCCGGGGGCCTATATTTTAATGGGCAACGGGGTCGGTGGTGCCATGGTGCATCACCCCGAATATAATTTCAATGATGAGGCGATCCCGACCGGTTGCAGTTATTGGGCCGAGATGATCGAGAGCCGGATGCCGGCAAAATAGCCCGTTATGAAGCCGTTTTAAATTTTGCAACTGCGCCCCGAAACCGATGCGTCCGATGATGAATATCAGGCTTTTCTGGATAAGGGCGGCCTGACTTCTGAGCAAACCCACCGCATCAGGCTGGATTGCCAAACCATCCCGCAAGATATTGATTTAACTAATTATTCAGGTGTGATCGTCGGTGGCGGCCCGGGCTGTGTTTCGGATGCACCGGCGGATAAATCTGAAATCGAGGCGCGTATCGAAACGGCCGTGTTGGGGTTGATGCCGCAAATCTGTGCGCAGGATATTGCCTTTATGGGCTGTTGTTACGGCATCGGGGTTTTGGGGTTTCATCTGGGCGGGGTCGTCAATAAAACCCGATTTTTCGAAGGTGTTGGCATCACCGATTGCACGATTACAGAGCAAGGCAAGCGCGATGCTTTGCTTGCGGGTTTGCGGCAAAATTTTAGCGCTTTTGTTGGTCACAAAGAAGCCTTGCAGGAATTGCCCGATGGCTGTGTGCATCTGCTGTCATCGCCAAGCTGCCCCTATCAGATGATCCGGTTTGGCGATAATGTTTATGCCACCCAGTTTCATCCCGAGGCCGATAGCCATGTGTTTGAAAAACGTATCGGGGTTTACAAAAACAAAGGCTATTTTGCGCCCAAAGATGCGAGCCGTCTGATTGCGATTTGCCATGCAACAGAGGTGCATGTGCCCGCACGGATTTTGCGAAATTTTGTGCGTAAATATGCGCAAAAGTCGAGCTAGCAACAAGCCGTGTTAATGGCGATAGACAGATTTCCTGATCAAGCTTGAAATTCGGGCTAGCCGCCG
>CAYYXZ010000094.1:0-7287 GCA_964475715.1 uncultured Marinosulfonomonas sp.
TAAATTGGTTATGGACAGTAAACAAATAGACAAGATGATCCACTACGCGATTGCTACTTTATTTGATGGCGATGATGGGTGGAAGGTCGTCACGCGCGAACTTGTTCGTCGATGGCATTATGTTGATGGCTTACAAGTGTGTTTTGCATTGGTGGCTGCCGCAAATGCAATTGAAGAAAACTTTAGTTGCGATAGTCCCGTTTCCGGGCGCTCTGAACAAGCTTATCGTTTGGCGGCACTGGTTTCAGCCGATCTGTTTGGGATGTCTGCTGTTGGATATTATGGCACAAAGGCTAGTGATTTAGAAAACTATTGGCGCAAATATGACCAATATTTTCTAAGGTTATAGCGGCTTGACCATTTAAAGAAATCTGCGAATACTCTGGCCGAATGATCTGGAAAATTTTCCGGCTCAAAGGAGTTATATTCGTGAATACAACAACGCAGCCTGACGCCACTTCTATCAAAATTGTAAACCCGCCCCAGTTGCACGAACCACGAAACCAGCCCATGGGTTTTGATTTGGAATGGGTGATGGGCGCGCAAGCCAATACTTCTGCGCTCGAGAGGCGCACAAATTCCTTACCCGGTCGGCGTGCGGTTAAAAAAGAATATCAAGCGGCTTGGATGTTGAAGGCAATAAGCTGTATCGATCTGACCACATTATCGGGCGATGATACCGCCAACCGCGTGCGCCGGTTGTGTGCCAAAGCCCAAAACCCCGTTCGCAAAGATATATTGGATGCCTTGGGTATCAGCCAGATTACCACCGGTGCCGTTTGTGTTTATCATGATATGGTTGGGGTTGCGGTCGATGCGCTTGCCGGATCCAATGTGCCGGTTGCAGCGGTATCAACGGGGTTTCCTGCGGGCCTGTCTCCCTTTAAGCTGCGGGTCCAAGAGATAAAAGAAAGCGTGAAGGCCGGTGCCTCGGAGATTGATATTGTGATTTCGCGCCGCCATGCGCTGGCTGGAAACTGGCGGGCGATTTATGACGAAATGTGTGCGTTTCGCGAGGCCTGCGGCGATGCGCACGTCAAAGCTATTTTAGCAACAGGCGAGCTGGGCAGCCTAAGAAATGTAGCCCGCGCCAGCCTGACCTGTATGATGGCGGGTGCGGATTTTATCAAAACTTCAACGGGCAAAGAACCGGTGAATGCGACCTTGCCTGTCAGCCTTGTGATGATGCGCGCCATTCGCGATTATCACGCCCGCACCGGTTTTCGCGTTGGCTATAAACCTGCGGGCGGCATTTCCAAGGCCAAGGATGCTGTGACGTATCTGGCCTTGCTAAAAGATGAATTGGGCGATGCCTGGCTCACCCCGAAAATGTTTCGCTTTGGCGCATCGTCATTGCTTGGTGATCTGGAACGCCAGCTTGAACATTATGTCACCGGAAATTATTCCGCCTCATACCGCCATGCAATAGGATAAACCAATGAACGTTAAAGATATATTTGAAAGCATGGACTACGGGCCTGCACCGGAAAACGCGGCCGATGCCTTGGCTTGGATCGTGGATCGTGGCAGTAAAATGGGCCAGTTTATTGATGGTGAATTTACCGATCATCACGATGGGTTCGAAAGCAAAAACCCCGCAACGGATGATGTGTTGGCCTTGATTACGCAGGCCAGCAATGACGACGTGAACGCCGCTGTTATCGCCGCTGCAAAGGCGCAGAAAAAATGGGCGCGAAAATCTGATCATGAACGGGCCAAGGTGCTTTATGCAATTGCGCGTCTGGTGCAAAAAAATGCCCGCCTTTTTGCGGTTTTGGAAACGCTGGATAACGGCAAGCCAATTCGTGAAAGCCGTGATATTGATATCCCTCTGGTGGTGCGTCATTTTTATTATCACGCCGGTATGGCACAGCTGATGTCGTCGGAATTGCCCGACGTTGAACCGCTGGGTGTTTGCGGCCAGATTATTCCGTGGAATTTTCCGCTGTTGATGCTGGCCTGGAAAATTGCGCCTGCAATCGCGGTGGGCAATGCCTGTGTTTTAAAACCGGCTGAATACACCTCTCTAACCGCGTTGCTGTTTGGTGAAATCTGCGTTGAAGCAGGGCTGCCAAAAGGTGTGGTGAACATCGTTACCGGCGATGGGGCTGTGGGCGAAATGATTGTAAACCACCCTGATATTAACAAAATTGCCTTTACCGGCTCTACCACCGTTGGGCGCAAAATTCGCCAAGCAACCGCGGGTTCGGGTAAGGCGCTGACTTTGGAATTGGGCGGCAAATCACCTTATATCGTTTTTGATGATGCCGATATTGACAGCGCGGTCGAAGGGCTGGTCGATGCGATTTGGTTTAACCAAGGCCAGGTTTGCTGTGCCGGATCGCGCTTATTGGTGCAAGAAGGCATAGCCGAGCTGTTTTACACCAAATTGCGGCTTCGCATGGATGGTTTGCGCATTGGTAATCCGCTGGATAAATGCATCGATATTGGTGCGCTGGTTGACCCTGTGCAGCGCGATATGATTTCTGAAATGGTGGCCAAAGGCGGGGGTGAAGGCGAGGTTTATCATGCCAAATGCAGCCTGCCGGATCGCGGTTGTTATTACCCTCCGACGCTGATTACGGGACTGCATTCTTCCGCGATGTTGATGCAAGAAGAAATTTTTGGCCCCGTATTATGCGCCACCACATTTCGCACTCCGGCCGAGGCTGTGCAGCTGGCCAACAACACCCGATACGGCTTGGCGGCCAGCGTTTGGAGCGAGAATATAAACCTTGCGCTGGATATTGCCCCAAAACTGGTGGCGGGGGTTGTTTGGGTTAATGCCACCAACCTGTTTGATGCCGCCGCCGGATTTGGTGGCGTGCGCGAAAGCGGCTTTGGGCGCGAAGGCGGCTGGGAAGGGCTGGCAGCTTACACCAAACCAAAAACCGGTAGTAAGCCACTGAAGCTTTCCAGCCCGGTCGCCGCCCCTAAATCTGCAACGATCACCGGCATTGATCGCACTGCAAAAATGTATATTGGCGGCAAACAGGTGCGGCCAGATAGCGGTTATTCAACGCCCGTTTGGTCGCCCAAAGGTAAGCTGTTGGGCCATGTTGGAAACGGCAGCGGCAAAGATGTGCGCGGTGCCGTCGAGGCCGCACATGCTGCCAAAGGTTGGGCCAAAACCACAGGGCATTTACGGGCGCAGATCATTTACTACATCGCTGAAAACCTGTCGGCACGGGCGGATGAATTTGCCAGCCGTCTAAACCGGATGAGCGGCAAAACGGGTGGCAAATCCGAGGTCGAGGCCAGCATTTCTCGCCTGTTCACTTATGGCGCGTGGGCTGACAAATATGATGGCCAGGCGCACGGGGTGCCAATCCGCGGCATTGCTTTGGCGGTGAAAGAACCCGTCGGGGTGATCGCTGCGTTTTGCCCGGACGAGGCGCCGTTGTTGGGCCTGATTTCGGTGATGGCGCCTGCGATTGCGATGGGCAATACCTGCGTGCTGGCCGCCAGTCAGGTCGGGCCATTGGCGGCGACCGATTTTTGTCAGGTGCTGGAAACTTCCGATGTTGCGCCCGGGGTGGTGAATATCTTGACCGGCGAACATGCAGCCTTGGTAAAAACAATGGCGGGGCATATGGATATTGATGCGCTCTGGAGCTTTTCATCGACGGATCTGTCGGCACAGATTGAGCGCGAATCGGCCAGTAATCTGAAACGCACATGGGTTAACAATGCCCGCAGTCGCGACTGGTTTGGCGCTGCTGGCGAGGGGCGTGAATTTTTGGCCCAAGCCACCGAAGTCAAAAATATCTGGGTGCCATATGGCGAATAGGGCGGCAGAATGATTACACGCACCCATCAAAAAGGCGACGCCCATTCAACGGCAGTTTATTCCGATTGTGAAAAATACCGTTATTCGCTGACCCGCGTTTGGGAGCCTGAAGGCAAGAAGGCATTTTTCGTCATGCTAAACCCGTCCACCGCGACCGAAGTGCAAAATGATCCCACGGTCGAGCGCTGCGAGCGCCGCGCCCGCACGCTTGGATTTGGCGCGTTCAGGGTTGCCAATATATTTGCTTGGCGCGACACGGATCCGCGCAAAATGCGCAGTGCCAGTGATCCGGTCGGGCCGCAAAACGATGCGGCAATCGCGGGCGGCTGTCTTTGGGCCGATCAGATCATTTGCGGATGGGGCACAAATGGCGAGCATCAAAAACGCGGCCCGGCTGTCGAGGCTGTTATGCGGGCAACAAATCTGCCGCTTTATCATCTGGGTTTAAGCAAAGCGGGCCACCCCAAGCACCCGCTTTATATTGCCTATGCGGTGCAACCAAAATTGTGGTAAGCAGGTGGGTATGAGCGAAAACAAACCCGATCAATTGCCAGATATCCATGCCGATCTAAAGGCGCTGAAAGAAGAAATTCAGCAGCTAAACGGCCACCGGTTTGTGCGCATTCACAATTCTACATGGCGGCTGCTCGGGTTTCAATTTATACGGGGGCTGGCCTTTGGATTGGGTTCGGTGATCGGGGCCACGCTTTTGGTTTCTGTGCTGGTTTATTCGCTTTCGCAGATTGATTTCATCCCGATCGTCGGCGAATGGGCCAAAGAAATCGTTGGCATGATCACCCAAAACGGCGCGCCCCAGTAAAACCGCTTTCCTTTTGCCCCGTTTCACCCTATACGCGCGCATCTGCCTGATTCAGGCGATACCCTCCATGGGCCCTGCTGGACGACATCCCGGTTTGCGCCATTTTCCGATTAACCCTAAACAAGGAGACCCCGATGTCGATTACAACCGAAGAAAAGCTGCGCATCATGAAAGAATTTGCAACCTGCGAGGGTGACACAGGCTCACCCGAAGTTCAGGTTGCTGTCTTGTCATCGCGCATCGCGACATTGACCGAACATTTCAAAACCCACAAAAAGGATAACCATTCCCGCCGTGGTCTTTTGAGACTGGTCGCGACCCGTCGCAAATTGCTGGACTACGCCCGCAGCAAAGACGAGGCACGTTATCAGGATCTGATTAAACGTCTTGGCCTGCGCCGCTAAAACAAACCAAGTTGCGCCCCACGGGGCGCTTCTTGCATTTTACGACCCTTTTACGACCATGCTGTTTTTCCCGCCGGGCCTATGGGATGAAACGCGAAAGCAAAACAGGCCACGGGCATACGGCCCGTATGTAAACGGCACGCAGGGGATACGCCCCATGTGGCCAATTTAGGAAACGATATGTTTAAAGAAACCAGAAAATCCATGCAGTGGGGCGAAGAAACGCTGACACTGGAAACCGGTAAAATCGCTCGCCAAGCCGACGGTTGCGTGATCGCCACTTTGGGCGAAACCAGCGTTATGTGCGCGGTGACATTTGCCAAAAGCCAAAAGCCGGGTCAGGATTTCTTTCCGCTGACCGTGCATTATGGTGAAAAATATTATGCTGCCGGTAAAGTTCCGGGCGGCTTTTTCAAACGCGAAGCGCGCCCCACAGAAAAAGAAACCCTGACATCGCGTCTGATTGATCGCCCGATCCGTCCGCTGTTTGTGCCGGGTTTCAAAAACGAAGTTCTGGTGATCTGCACCGTGCTGTCACACGATCTGGTGAATGATCCCGACATCGTTGCGCTGATCGCAACTTCGGCCGCGCTGACAATTTCCGGCGCGCCTTTCATGGGCCCGATTGCTGCGGCGCGTGTTGGTTTTGTCGATGGTGAATACACCCTGAACCCTGAATGCGACGACATGCACGATCTGCGCAACAACCCCGAGCAGCGCTTGGATCTGGTGGTTGCCGGCACAAAAGACGCCGTGATGATGGTTGAATCCGAGGCCTACGAGCTGAGTGAGGCAGAAATGCTGGGTGCGGTTAATTTCGCGCATGAGCAACTGAAACCGGTAATTGACCTGATCGTTGATCTGGCCGAAGATTGCGCCAAAGAGCCGTTTGATTATGCGCCGACAGATTATTCAGTCCTGTCCAAAGCGGTTGCCAAAGCTGGCGAAAAAGATATGCGCAAGGCCTTTGCGATTTCTGACAAGCAGAAACGCACAACAGCCGTTTCCGCTGCGCGTGACACGATCAAGGCCGCGCTAACCGAAGACGAGTTGGCCGACGAAAATCTGGGTTCTGCGATGAAGGGTCTTGAGGCCGGAATTTTGCGCGGTGACGTTGTTAAAACCGGTAAACGTATCGATGGCCGCGACACCACAACCGTTCGTCCAATCGTTTCCGAAACTGGTTTGATTGCCCGCACACACGGCTCTGCTTTGTTCACCCGTGGCGAAACCCAAGGTCTGGTTATCACCACGCTTGGCACCGGCGATGACGAGCAAATGATCGACGCGCTGACCGGCACTTACCGCTCTAACTTTATGCTGCACTATAATTTCCCACCCTATTCGGTTGGCGAAGTTGGCCGCTTTGGTTTTGTTGGCCGTCGTGAAATTGGCCACGGTAAACTGGCATGGCGTGCGCTTCAGGCTGTGTTGCCTGCCGCCACCGACTTCCCCTACACCGTGCGTGTTGTTTCCGAGATCACTGAATCAAACGGCTCATCCTCGATGGCGTCGGTTTGTGGTGGCTCATTGTCAATGATGGATGCCGGTGTGCCCTTGAAGGCGCCGGTTGCCGGTGTTGCGATGGGTTTGATCATGGAAGAAAGCGGCGAGTACGCGATCCTGACCGACATTCTGGGTGACGAAGACCACCTTGGCGATATGGATTTCAAAGTTGCCGGCACCGAAGCCGGGATTACATCTTTGCAAATGGACATCAAGATTGGCGGCATCACGGCTGAAATTATGGACAAAGCCTTGGCCCAAGCCAAAGATGCGCGTTTGCATATCTTGAAGGAAATGAGCAATGCCTTGACCGAAGCCGGTGATTTTTCGGCCCACGCACCGCGCATCGAAACCATGCAGATCCCGACGGATAAAATCCGCGAAGTGATTGGTTCGGGTGGTAAAGTGATCCGCGAAATCGTCGAGGTTTCCGGTGCCAAAGTTGACATCAACGATGAGGGTATCATCAAGATTGCCTCTGCCAATGCGGATTCAATTGCCAAGGCTTACGAGATGATCAACGCGATCGTGGCCGAGCCTGAAGCCGGTGTTATCTATCGCGGCAAAGTGGTTAAAATCGTCGATTTCGGCGCATTTGTTAACTTCTTTGGCAAGCGCGATGGTTTGGTGCATGTTTCGCAAGTCGAAAACCGTCGCCTGAACCATCCGTCGGATGTTCTCAAAGAAGGTCAGGAAGTTTGGGTAAAACTGCTGGGCTTTGATGATCGCGGCAAAGTTCGTCTTGCGATGAAAATGGTCGATCAGGA
>CAYYXZ010000095.1:0-7203 GCA_964475715.1 uncultured Marinosulfonomonas sp.
GCGGTCTTTGCCGTCGTAATTGTCTTGGAAATCAACGGTGTCCTTGTCCAGATCGGCGGTCAGGAAGGCGGCGGGTTTATCCAGCCGCACCTCGGTATAACGCATCGCGGCCGCGTTATCGCCATCCATCGAGCCAAAGTTGCCTTGCCCGTCCAGCAACGGCAGCGACATCGAGAAATCCTGGGCCATGCGCACCAGCGCGTCATAAATCGCGCTATCGCCGTGGGGGTGGTATTTACCCATCACATCACCCACCGCGCGGGCCGATTTGCGATACGGTTTGTCATGCGTATTGCCGCCCTCGAACATGGCATAAAGAATGCGCCGATGCACCGGTTTTAGCCCATCACGCAGGTCGGGAATGGCGCGGCTGACGATCACGCTCATGGCATAGTCGAGATAGGATGTTTTCATCTCGTCGATAATCGAGATCGAAGGGCCATCATAAACATATTTTTGAGGTTGGTTTTCGTCTTTGTTTTCAGGTGTTTCTGGAGTGTCGTTCACGTGAATTCCCGCCTGTTTCCGCTGTGTTTTATTTTGTTGTGCCAACTATACAGGAGCGCGCCTGTTTTGTGCAATGGGGGGTGTGACAAAATCGCCTTTTATCCGCACCCGAGCTGTTGTTTTTCATGCTCCTCTAGCTTTTTGCGCGCGAGGCGAATATGATTTAAGCAAGAATAAACCAAATAAGGTATCCGGGCAAATGCTGGTCTTTTCAAAGGCAAAATTAACCCTTCTGGCCACGCCGAAAACCGGCACCACCGCGCTGCATGGTTTTCTGGCCCCCCACGCGGCGATTTGCTTGCGCGATCCGCCGGGAATGAAGCACATGTCGATCCAGCGCTACCGGCGCCATTTTGAGCCGATGCTGAAGATGTCGGGGTTGAAGGATCTGCAAACAATGGCCTTTATTCGCAATCCGGTTGATTGGCTGGGCAGCTGGTATCGGTATCGCACGCGCGATGCGTTAAGGGGGCATAAAAACAGCACGGCGGATATGGATTTTGATGCGTTTGTTTCGGCCTACATGCGCGACGAAAAACCGGATTTTGCCAATGTGGGGTCGCAATCGGTGTTTTTATCGGGACCGAAAGCGAAATTATCGGTGTCGCATTTGTTCCGATACGAGGCGCTGGATGGTGCGGTTGCATTTTTAAGCAAGCGGTTGGATCTGGAGATTAAATTGCAGCAAAAAAACGTGTCGCCAAAGCTGGAACTTCAGCTTCCTCAAGCCACTCTGGACAGGTTGGAGGACCGGCTGAGCCATGAATTCAAGCTATGGAGCAGCGCGCGACTGAAGTGATGCGCTTTTACTGCGTTTTAGCGCCATCAGCCAGATTACGGCAAAACCCAGTGAAATAATCCCGTTCCAGACCGCCATTGACAGCCCGAACATCTCCCACGGGATTTCGTCACAGCGCACCAGCGGGGCGGCCATAATCTGGTTTAACAATTCATCAACCGACATCCCCGATGTGTCCGCGGCCGTGCAGGCACCTGGCCCGCTCCACCAGCGTTGTTCAACCCCGGCGTGGAAAAAACCGATTGCCGATGTGGCCAGCGCGCCCAACATGCCCACCACCGGCCACGTCACCCGCCAAATCCGGCCGCGCATCATCAGTGCCAAAAGCCCCGCAACCACAGCCACCCCGTGCGGCCAGCGCTGCCAGATGCAAAGCGTGCAAGGCATCATTTCCCCGATGATTTCAAAGGCAAACGCCCCGAGCAGCATAAACAGCGATCCACCGGCCGCCAGAATAATCAGATTTGTGCGCGTCATAGATACCTCACTACATAAAATCCGCCAAATAGCAGGATTAGAAACAAGATAAACATAAGCCCTAAGCGGCGCTCAATAAAGTCACGAATTGGTGTGCCAAATTTCCACAGTAACCCGGCGACGATGAAAAACCGAAAACCGCGCGCAATAATTGAGGAAAAGATGAAAACCCAAAGGTTTAGACCGGTCCAGCCCGACATGATGGTGATGACTTTATAGGGGAACGGGGTGATGCCGGCAATCAGCACCGCCCAGACGCCCCATTCATTGAAACGCTCGTTAAATTCGGCCGCGGCAGCGCCTTTGCCGTAAAAATCCAGCACCGGCTGGCCGACCGTTTCAAACATCACGGCCCCGATGAAATATCCCATCAAACCGCCCAGAACCGAGGCCAGAAGCGCCACACCGGCAATCAAAAACGCACGCGAGGGGCGGGCCAAAATCATCGGGATCATCAAAATATCGGGTGGGATCGGGAAAACCGAGCTTTCAAAAAATGCAACAATGGCCAGCGCCCACATGGCGTTGGGGCTGTTGGCCAGCGAAAGTGTCCAGTTGTAAAGCCGTCTGATCATGTCTGTTTTGCCTGTTTTTGCCCCATGCAACACGTCAGCGGTGTCAGGTCAAGCATTGTCGGTGATATTATTTCATGCGACATTTTTTGCACTTATATTTTCCAAACTTAGGCTTTATATTTGGCAGTCCTTGCGCGTGCAGCTAAAAATCTGCTCAGGAATGAATCTATACAGGAGATAAATTAATGAAGTTCACGTTAAAACCCCTTTTGGCGGCCATCGCGGTTTTTGGCTTTGGCGCAAGCACGGCTGTCGCCCAGGAGGTGACGCTACGCTTTCAGCATTTCATTTCGCCCAAGGGCACGATGCCGGTGTCTTTTATGGAGCCTTGGATTGAAAAGGTCGAGCGCGAATCCGGCGGGCGCATCAAGATTGAACTTTATCCGGCCATGCAATTGGGCGGCAAGGCGACCGCGCTTTATGACCAGATCCGCGACGGGGTGGTTGATGGGGGCTGGGTTATTCCGGCCTACACTCCGGGCCGTTTTCCTGAATCCGAGGCGCTTGAATTGCCCTTTATGACGCTGATGTCGGCCGAAGCATCCTCTCGGGCCGCATGGGAATTTACCCAAAAGCACATGTTGGAACGCTTTGGCGATGTGCATCTTTTGGCGGCGCATTTGCACGGCCCCGGTGTGGTGCATAAAAAGGGCGGCCCGATTTTGCAGATCAGTGATTTCGAGGGTCTGAAAATGCGCACGCCGTCGCGCATGGGCGGTAAATTGTTGGCGGCTGCGGGCGCGGTTCCGATTGGTATGCCGGTGCCTGCGTTTCCTGAAGCACTGGCAAGTGGTGTGCTTGATGGTGGTTTTCTGCCTTGGGAAATTGCCCCCGGTCTGAAAATACACGAGCTGACCGACAGCCATAATGAAACCGGCGGGGACCGGGCGATTTACAACCTCTTTTTTATCTGGGCGATGAACAAAGACAGCTATAATGCGCTGCCCGATGATTTAAAGGCGGTGATTGATGCCAATTCGGGTCTGGAAACCTCGGCATGGATGGGGCGCGTGTTGGAAGAGGGCGATGTGATTGGTCGTCAGATTACAGCGGATCATGGCAATATTTTGCACACGATGGATGAAGATACGGTTAATGCATTAAAGAAAATTGGCGAAACCCTGACACAGGAATGGATTGCCGATGTCACGGCCAAAGGGCTGGATGGTGCGGCGCTGGTGGAGGATGCTAAGGCTTTGATGATTAAACATATGGTGCCGTAAATTGCTTGCCTGCCGCCATTGCGTAATACTGTTTTTGTAACTGTTTTTTCATCTGCTTGTGAGAATATTAGCATATGTTTGAAATGCTAAAAGGGTCGGATGCGCACAGCTCTGGCCTTTTTCACACAGGAAAAAAGACATGACAGTATTAATTGCAGGTGCCGGAATCGGCGGCCTGACCTTGGGCCTAAGTTTGCACCAGGTTGGCATAGACTTTCATATTTTTGAAAAGGTTCAGCATATTCGCCCGCTGGGCGTTGGTCTGAATTTACAATCGCTGGCGGCGCGTGAATTGTTTGAACTGGGGCTTGAGTCCGAGCTGGATAAAACCGGTCTGCGCACCGAGGAAGTTGTTTATTTTTCTACCCGGGGTCAAAAAATCTGGTCCGAGCCACGCGGTATTCTGGCGGGCAATAACTGGCCGCAATATTCGATCCATCGCGGTGGTTTGCAGGTTCTGTTGCTAAAGGCGCTGCTGGCGCGTGCGGGCACGGGTGTGCTGACGGTGGGGGGGTCTGTTACGGGGTGCAAAGAGACTGCGGACGGGGTCAGCATAACGCTGAAAGATCGTGGAACCGGCCGGCTCAGCACGGTTAGCGGCACCGTTTTGGTTGCGGCCGACGGCATTAATTCGACGATTCGGTCCGGGCTTTACCCCGACGAAGGCCCCGCCGTTTGGGGGGGCACCATGATGTGGCGCGGCATCACGCGTGGCCCGAAATTTTTAACTGGCCGCAGCATGACGATGACGGGCGACAAGGATTGCAAATTTGTCTGCTACCCGATTGCCGACACCGATGATGGCGCCAGCCTGATCAACTGGATTGCCAAGCTGAAATTGCCCGATGATTATGACTGGCAATCTCAGGATTGGAACCGCACAGGCGATCGCGCCGATTTCGCGCATCATTTTGCCGATTGGTCGTTTGACTGGCTTGATATCCCCAAAATTATAAAAGAGGCCGACGGCATCTGGGAATTTCCGATGGTGGACCGCAATCCGCTGCCAAAATGGAGCCACGGCCGCGTCACGCTGCTGGGGGATGCGGCCCATGCGATGTATCCGATCGGCTCAAACGGGGCGGTGCAAGGTATTATTGATGCGCGGGTTCTGGCGCGCGAATTGCGTGATCACGGTGTCGGGCAGGGGGCGTTGCAATCTTATGACGATATCCGCCGCGAGGTTGCCAATGGTGTGGTGCTGGCCAACCGCGGCGATGGGCCGGATAAAATTCTGGATGTTGTGGCGCTGCGCGCGCCGGATGGATTTGAGCAGATTGAGGATGTTTTGTCGAAATCGCAATTGCAGGAATTTGCCGACCGCTATAAAGTGGTGACTGGTATGACGATTGACGCGCTAAATGCGCGGCCCCCTATTATTGGGGGCTAACAGGCAAGGATGGGGCAAAATGACCTTGGCAAAATCAGCCGAGCAGAGGCTGGGGCTTTGGCTTGAAAAACTGTCGCGTTATCTGGCCTATGCTGGTGGTGCGGTTTTGGCCGCAATGGCGATTATAACTGTGGTTTCGGTGATCGGGCGCCGGCTTTCCGATATTGGCTTGGGGCCGATCAGGGGTGCTTTTGAATTGGTCGAGCTGGGCTGTGCCATTGCCATATTTGCCTTTATGCCACTGGCCCAGATGCGGCGGGCCCATGTGACGGTCGATGTTTTTGTGCAAGCGTTGCCGCCGCGCATTTTCGCATTTTTTGGGTTTTTGGGTGACGTGCTGATCGCGCTGGCCAGTTCGGTTATTTTATGGCGGTTCTGGCTGGGATTCGGTGAAAAATTTCCCCACGGATCCGACGCTTTTCGTAGCGCTTTGGCGATGGGCACAAAACCTTTCTTTGCCCAAACCACTTTCGAGCTGCAACTGCCAATCTGGATCCCCTACGGGTTTGCCCTGATTGGTGCGTTTTTCTTTGCAGTGGTCAGCATTTACACGGTTTGGCGTTCGCTAAACTGGACGCTTGAAGGACAGGAAAAAATGCTATGACCGGCCTTGAGATTGCCCTGATCGGCTTTGGTTTTATGCTGCTGGCAATTTTCTTGCGGGTGCCGATTGCGATTGCCATGGGCTTTACCGGATTTATTGGCACCTGGTTTGTGTTGGGGCGCCCGGATCCGATGCTGGCGCAGATGAAAACCTTGGGGTTTGATACGTTTTCCAGCTACACGCTGACGATCGTGCCGCTGTTTTTACTGATGGGTAATTTTGCCACCAGATCGGGCATGTCGGCCGCCTTGTTCGAGGCCGCATCGGACTGGATTGGCCATAAAAAGGGTGGCATTGCGATGGCTTCGGTGGGGGCTTGTGCGGGGTTTGGGGCGGTTTGCGGATCATCGCTGGCCACGGCCTCGACCATGGGGCAGGTGGCCTTGCCCGAAATGAAAAAACGCGGCTACTCCGACGCGCTGGCAACCGGCGTTCTGGCCGCGGGTGGCACGCTGGGGATTTTAATTCCGCCCTCGATTATTCTGGTGATTTATGCTGTTTTAACCGAGCAAAATATCGTTAAAATGTTCATGGGCGCCCTGATTCCGGGCCTGTTTGCGGCTGCGGGTTACATGATTACGGTGGCGATTTATGTGCGAATTTTCCCCGATGCGGCAGGGTGTGCGCCACGAAAACCTTACCGGCAGCGTTTTAAAGCCCTTGCAAAAGTCTGGCCTGTTGTGCTGATTTTCGGACTGGTGATCGGCGGGATTGCAGCCGATTGGGATTGGTCCAAAAACGGCGTTCAGGCCCTGTTTACCCCGACCGAGGGCGCGGCATTTGGCGTGGTGGCAACCGCGCTTTACGGCATTTTGACCGGCGGTTTGAATTGGCGCGGATTTTGGGATTCGGTGCTGTCGGCGGCCCGTTCCAGCGCGATGATATTTCTGATTATTTTGGGCGCGCAGCTGTTCAACACATTTCTTGCCTTCACTCAGGCCCCGCAAATGTTGGCCGAATGGGTCAACGCCCAAGGCTATGCGCCGTTGTTGGTGCTGTCGATGATGTTGATTTTTTATCTGGTATTTGGTTGTGTGATGGACAGCCTGTCGATGATTTTGCTGACCATTCCGATTTTTTTTCCAATCGTGCAATCGCTGGATTTTGGCCTAACACCCGAGGAAACCGCGATCTGGTTCGGGATTTTGGCGCTGATTGTGGTCGAGGTCGGGCTGATCACGCCGCCGGTGGGGATGAATTTGTTCATCATCAACTCACTCGATCGCAGCATCCCGATATCGCGCACTTATCTGGGGGTTTTGCCCTTTGTTTTATCGGATCTGGTGCGGGTGGTGATTTTGGTGGCATTTCCGGGGATTACGCTTTGGCTGGTCGGGGTGATGTTTTAGGATAAATATCGACAACATCCCATTTTGCTGTGGACGCGCCGCCAAGCTGACGCTAGTTAGCAACTCTAGTGGCCCGAGTGGCGGAATGGTAGACGCAGGGGATTCAAAATCCCCCGCTGCAAGGCGTGCGAGTTCGAGTCTCGCCTCGGGCACCACTAAAATAATCAGAAAAACTACCAAAGCCTGCCTCACATTTTTGTGTCATTTTAGCGCATTGCGCGGCCTGACCACGGATGCAATACTATGAATGTCACGTTTGAAATTAACGGCCTGAAAGGT
>CAYYXZ010000096.1:0-7196 GCA_964475715.1 uncultured Marinosulfonomonas sp.
GGCCTGAAAGCGATCTTGTTGCAAGAATCATAGTTTGGCCGCAAGTCGCACTTACCCGTAATTTAAGCCCTGCGACAACCTCAACGCGGGGCGGCCAAGCGCGGTCATTTTGTTAAGAATGGCACCGCCGGTCTTGGCCTCCGTTTGCTGGTTTTGGAAACTTCGGGTTTGAATTTCGGCAATATGTTGGTCGCGATGGGAAAGTTCAGATACGGATTGCAGGCTTTGGCGCAGGGATGATTATCTCGACGGCTTCACCAAATCGTGCCAGCAGCTCATCCGTTGGCGCCCCGTCGCAAGCGCCATCCATTGCCGCTTCTCAGAGATTTTAAAGAAATTTGGCCGAGAGAGAACAGCCGGATTAACCACAAATCGGGCGTGAAGCTGCGCTTGCGCCGCCGGATTTCTGAATGTTTTGCATGCCCGTGCTTCGCGTCATGTTCTGCGCCTGCCCGAAACGGGTTTAACTGTCCTGAAAACCCGCTATGTTGGGGCAAATACTTTAACGAAACGGGGCATCATGCAGGTTGTTTTCCATATTGGCGCGCATGCAACAGACGAAGACAGGTTGCTGAAATCGCTGCTGAAAAACCGTGATTTACTGAAAGAGCACGGCGTTTGTGTCCCCGGCCCCGGCAAATACCGCAAACAAATCCGTCAACTGCTGAAGACAATCGGCGATGAAGCCCCGACGCAGGAAATCGTTGATGGGCTGCACAAAAACATCATTGAAGACGACACAACCAAGCGCCTGCTGCTGTCGCATGAAAATTTTCTGGGTTTCATCCCGCTGATTTTTGCCCGCAAACAGTTTTACCCGCAAGCCCAGCAACGCCTGCCCGCGCTTGCCAGGCTTTTCCCCGGTGCCGAGATCGAATTTCATCTGAGCCTGCGCAATCCGGCCAGCTTTATCCCTGCGGTTTTTGGCCAAACCAAAAATATGTTATTTGCCGATTTCATCTTTCGCATGGCTTTGCGCGATATCAAATGGTCCAATCTGGTGCATAGCATTCGCGCCACCTGCCCCGAGGCAAAAGTGACGATCTGGTGTAACGAAGACACGCCGCTGATCTATTCCGATCTGCTTTATTCGCTGAGCGGTCTTGATAGAGGCGTTGCTCTGGATGGCCAAAACGATCTGCTGGCCGAAATAATGCAACCCGATGGTCTGAAACGGTTTTATAGTTATTTGGGCAGCCATCCGCCAAAAAATAACGACCAAAAACGCCGGATTATCAGCGCTTTTCTGGATAAATTCGCAATTGACGATAAGCTGGAAGACGAGGTTGATATTTCCGGCTGGACACAGGATCTGATCAATACGCTGACGGATATTTACGAGTCAGACCTGTCAGATATCGAGGCAATTGACGGGGTGGAATTTATCCAGGCCTGATATTCATTTCGGTGCATACGGCCAATTATAAAACAGATTGAAACCTTTCAAATGCTGGCCGACCAAACCCGTCTTCGGGCCCTTTTTTTGATGCAAAATCAAAACGAGCTGTGCTTTGCGAGCTGGTTACGGCTGGATCTGTCGCAACCAAAAATCTCGCGCCATCTCGGGGCGTTGCGTGATGCCGGCCTGCTGCTCTCGCGGTGCGATGCCCAATGGGTGTTTTACCAGATCAATAAAGCCATGCCCGATTGGCAAAAACAGGTTTTAGCGGCCGCTTTATGCGGGATAAAAAACGAAGCCGTGCTGGGCCAAAATGAAAAACCGGCCAAATCCAAGCGCCAAAATCGGCGCAAGGCCGGGGTTGAAATCAAGGTTGAAAAAGTCACCGATATGGCCAAAATAATCGGCTACGGCGTCATTTCAACCTGGGGCGTGGCTCACAGCGCCAGCGTGCCAAGCGCGAAAGATGTGCAAGGCTGGCTGTCGCGCGCGAACTAGGACATGCCCAGCGCTTCTTTGTACATTTCCAAAACGGCTTCTTCTTCGGCCAGATCCTGCGCATCGCGCTTGCGCATCGAAATCAGTTTGCGGATGATTTTAGTGTCGTAACCGCGCCCTTTGGCTTCGGACATCACCTCTTTTTGGGCCTCTGCCAGATCTTTTTTCTCGGCATCCAGCCGCTCGATGCGCTCGATAAAGGCGCGCAATTCATCCGCCGTAACCCGGTAACTTAAATCAGAAGATGTGTCGCTCATTTTATAGGCCCTTTTTGCTGGATTGAAGCCATTTTCTAGCGCCCCGCCAAACCATGCGCAAGGGCTTGCCGCGACCTTGCGCATGGTTCAGGGTCAGGACCTATTAATCCTGCACCACTGGTTTGACAAATTTTTCTTGTGGGGAAGGCTTATCGACGAAGGTAATCTGGTTGATTATCAAGGCGGTAAGCCGATGCCACGGGGAAAATCCGTCAAATCCGTTGGACGCTATTTCCCCTTCATCTCAGTGGCTCGGGGCGCTTGTTAACAGAACCACTGTTGACGGCGCGCCCCAAACCCCTGATATTTCGGGGAAATAGCGCCAGTGGTGCAGGATTAATAGGTCCTGACCCTAGGCGCTGGGGGCGAACAAAGCAGGGAATGAAACCATGGAATATCTAATCTGGATCGGTGCTGCCATTTCGCTTGCCGGGGTGTTTGGCATTTTTTATTGCATCGCGCTGGCCCTGAAAGCCAAACGCGCCAATTTGGCCCAAGACGCAATGCGCGCACAAATGCAACGGGTTGTGGTGCTGAATATGGCCGCATTTTTCGTTTCGATATTTGGCTTGATAGTGGTGGTCACCGGCATTTTTCTAAGCTAGCCGTGCAGGATTAATTAATCCTGACCCTAGCCCTTATTGCCCCTGTAGGGTAAGGATCCGCCAAAGACATCAAAAGGCACCCCGTTATGGCACGTATCCTGATCACCTCCGCCCTGCCCTATATCAATGGCATCAAACATCTTGGCAATCTGATCGGCAGCCAGTTGCCGGCCGATCTTTATGCCCGCTACATGCGCGGTCGCGGCCACGAGGTGATGTTTATTTGCGCCACGGACGAGCACGGCACACCCGCCGAGCTGGCCGCCGCCAAAGCCGAAATTCCGGTGGCGGAGTATTGCGCGAAACTGCACAAGGTTCAGGCCGATATTGCCGACGGGTTTCGGCTTTCGTTTGATCATTTTGGCCGCTCCTCCAGCCCGCAAAACCATGAATTAACCCAACATTTCGCCGCCCGTCTGGCCGAAAATAACCTGATCGAGGAAGTCCACGACAAACAGGTTTATTCCATTACCGATAAACGGTTTTTGCCCGATCGCTACATCGAAGGCACCTGCCCCAATTGCGGCTATGATCAGGCCCGTGGCGATCAGTGTGATGAATGCACAAAGCCGCTGTCGCCAACCGATTTACTTGAGCCGTATTCCACTATTTCGGGTTCAAAAGATCTGGAAGTGCGCGCCACCAAGCACCTGTTTTTGCGCCAATCCAAACTGCGCGAAACGCTGGATGAATGGATCAGCAGTAAAACCGACTGGCCAATTCTGACCACCTCGATTGCCAAAAAATGGCTGCACGATGGCGACGGTTTGCGCGACCGCGGCATCACGCGTGATCTGGATTGGGGCGTGCCGGTGCTGCGCGAAGGCAAGGTTTGGCCGGGCATGGAGGGCAAGGTTTTTTACGTCTGGTTTGACGCCCCGATTGAATATATCGGCGCAACGGCCGAATGGGCGCAGGCCCAAGGTTTGGACGATACGGCCTGGCAGCGCTGGTGGCGCACCGACAAAGGCGCCGGAGATGTTCGATATGTGCAATTTATGGGCAAGGATAATGTGCCGTTTCACACCCTGTCATTTCCGGCCACGATCATGGGTTCAAACGAGCCTTGGAAGCTGGTGGATTACATCAAATCCTTTAACTACCTGAATTACGATGGCGGCCAGTTTTCCACCTCGCGCGGGCGCGGTGTGTTTATGGATCAGGCGCTGTCGATTTTGCCGTCCGATTATTGGCGCTGGTGGCTGTTGTCGCACGCGCCGGAAAATTCTGACAGCGAATTTACTTGGGAAAATTTTCAGGCCTCCGTGAACAAGGATCTGGCCGATGTGCTGGGCAATTTTGCCTCGCGCGTGACAAAATTCTGCCGGGCCAAATTTGGCGAAATCGTGCCCGAGGGCGGCGAATATGGTGCGGATGAAACCGCGCTGATCGACACGCTGGGCAAACGCATAAAAGCCTACAACGCCCACATGGACGCGATGGAAATCCGCAAATCCGCCTCCGAGCTGCGCGCCATCTGGGTGGCGGGCAACGAGTATTTGCAAACCGCCGCCCCCTGGAGCAAATTCAAAACCGACCCGGACGCCGCCGCCGCCACAATCCGGCTGTCGCTGAACCTGATCCGGCTTTATGCGGTGCTCTCAAAACCCTTTATTCCCGACGCCTCCGAAACCCTGCTGAACGCCATGAACACCGGTGATGACAGCTGGCCGGATGATGTGACGGCCGCGTTAAACACCTTGCCTGCCGGCCACAGTTTCACGGTTCCCGACGTTACATTTGCCAAAATCAGCGACGCGCAGCGCCAAGAATGGCAAGAGCAGTTTTCCGGCAACCAGGGCTAAAACAGCGACCTGTTGCACCTGCCTGCCAACCTGCATTAGAATACACCGACAAAACCAAAAAATGAGCGCAAACATGCCCGCAACGGACCTTCTTTCGGGCAACCAGCCCGAGAAAAAATATGACGCCTCCTCGATCGAAGTGCTTGAGGGGCTGGAACCTGTGCGCAAACGCCCCGGCATGTATATCGGCGGCACCGACGCGCGCGCGCTGCATCATCTGGTGGCCGAAATTCTGGACAATTCGATGGACGAGGCCGTGGCGGGCCACGCAAACCGCATCGAGATCGAATTACACGCGGATTATTCCGTCAGCATCCGCGATAATGGTCGTGGCATTCCGGTTGATCCGCACCCCAAATTCCCCGACAAATCCGCACTCGAGGTGATCCTTTGCACCCTGCACGCCGGCGGCAAATTTTCCGGCGACAGCTATGCGACTTCGGGGGGGCTGAACGGGGTTGGATCCTCGGTGGTGAACGCGCTGTCTGACAGCATGGTCGTCGAGGTGGCGCGTGATCGCAAATTATACCGGCAACGGTTTTCACGCGGGCTGGCGCTGGGTAAACTGGAAGAAATCGGCGCGGCCCCCAACCGGCGCGGCACCACGGTTACCTTTCATCCCGACCCTGAAATTTTCGGCCAGCTGAAATTCAAGCCATCGCGGCTGTATGATCTGGTGAAATCCAAGGCCTTTCTGTTTTCCGGTGTTGAAATTCGCTGGAAATCTGCGGTGGCTGACGGCGAAATTCCGATGGCGGCCAAATTTCATTACCCCGGCGGTCTGGCCGAATATTTGGCCGAAGTTCTGGGCGGCGCCGCAACTTATGCCGATGCGCCTTTTTCCGGCAAGGTTGAATTTGGCGAAAAATTTGGCGAGGCGGGTTACGTGGAATGGGCCGTCAACTGGACCCCGTCGCGCGACGGTTTCATCCAAAGCTATTGCAACACGGTTCCCACCCGCGAGGGCGGCACGCATGAGAGCGGTTTTTGGGCCGCGATCCTGAAAGGCATCCGCGCTTACGGCGAATTGGTCAACAATAAAAAGGCCGCATCAATCAACCGCGATGATCTGACCACCGGCGGCTGCGCGCTGGTTTCGGTGTTCATTTCCAACCCAAGTTTTGTGGGCCAGACCAAGGACCGTTTGTCCAATGAAACCGCGCAGAAAATGGTCGAAAATTCGGTGCGCGACCATTTTGACAACTGGCTGGCCTCGGACACTAAATCGGCCGGCGCGATCCTGGATTATCTGGTGCTGCGGGCCGAAGAACGCCTGAAACGGCGCGCCGAAAAAGAGACCCAAAGAAAATCCGCCACCAAAAAACTGCGGCTTCCCGGCAAGCTGACCGATTGCTCGAATAATTCGCGTGAAGGCACCGAATTGTTCATCGTCGAGGGCGATTCTGCGGGGGGATCGGCCAAAATGGCGCGCAATCGCAAGACGCAGGCGTTGCTGCCGTTGCGCGGTAAAATCCTGAATGTGTTGGGTGCGGCCAGCTCAAAAATTGGCACAAATAATGAAATTAGTGATTTATCCCAAGCGCTTGGCGTTGGTTTGGGCAGCCGTTTCAACCTTGATGATCTGCGGTATGAAAAAGTGATTATCATGACCGATGCGGATGTTGACGGTGCCCATATCGCCGCCCTGCTGATGACGTTTTTCTTTACCCAAATGCGCCCGATGATTGATGCGGGCCATCTTTATCTGGCCTGCCCGCCGCTGTTTCGCCTGACCCAAGGGGCCAAACGGGTTTACTGCATTGACGAGGCCGAGAAAAAAGCATGGCTGGCCAAGGGGATTGGCGGCAAAGGCAGAATTGATGTCTCGCGCTTTAAGGGGCTGGGTGAAATGGACGCCAAAGATTTGAAAGACACCACCATGAACCCCGCAAGCCGCACCTTGATCCGCGTGACAATTGATGACGAAACACCGGGCTACACGGCCGATCTGGTTGAGCGTTTGATGGGCAAAAAACCCGAAATGCGATTTCAATATATTCAGGAAAACGCGCAGTTTGTTGAAGAGCTGGACGTTTAGGCGTTCGCGCTCATTGCCGTCCTGACCAAATTCATCACCGCACCGGTTTTTTACCGCCCGCCTTATCTGCGGTCACGGCTTGCACCTCTGATTATTTCAGACTAAAAGAATCAACAATCATGGCCGAAACGGGTCACAAGCCAAGCGTCATTGCAAAATGGTAATAGCCGGAAGTATTGAAGTTACAGAAAGGTCATTGCTATGATCAAACCTTGTAAAATATTGCGGATTTCGTTCTTTGCCTGCTTTGTTGCCATCACGGCGCTATTTAGCGCCCCTGCCACCGCTCAGGATGTTTTCCCCGATAAATCCCGCATCCTCTCTGCCGGTGGTTCGATCACCGAAATCATTTTTCAGCTGAACCAGCAACACCGGCTGGTGGCCCGCGACACCACCTCGAATTACCCGGAAATTGTGCAAGAATTGCCCGACGTCGGCTACATGCGCCGGCTTTCACCCGAAGGCGTGCTTTCGGTCAATCCTGACCTGATCATCGCCATCGAGGGCAGCGGCCCCCCCGAGACCATCGAATTGCTGGCCGAGGCCGAGATCACCTTTATCACCATCCCCAATGAGTATTCGCGCCAAGGAATT
>CAYYXZ010000097.1:0-7165 GCA_964475715.1 uncultured Marinosulfonomonas sp.
TGGCATGGTTGAAAAACCTCCAACCGGAACCGAGCCATCAAATCTGGCTGTGATTGGCCGCTATATTCTTACACCGGATGTGCTGCGCAATTTGAACAAGATTAAGCAGGGCGCAGGTGGTGAAATTCAGTTAACGGATGCGATTGCAAAAGAGATCGATCAGGGGCGCAATGTTTACGGATTCCGGTTTCGTGGCCAGCGGTTTGATTGCGGCTCAAAGGCCGGCTTTCTGCAGGCAACGGTTGCCTTTGCCTTGGCGCGCGAAGATTTGCGCGATGAGTTCTCGCAATATTTAAACGAAATGGTGGCGTCACAGCAGGCAGCGCAATAGATTAGGCGGAAGGTTGCCCGGCGTAGGTGCTGACGTCAGACACAAAACACGGTTTTGAATACTTGGCGCGGGTATCAAAACAGGCATTACCAAAGATAAAAAACTGCGTTACACTGAGTTGCAGTGTGTGGGTTAATTATTGATCAGGATAATGCGGGAACTTTGGACAGCCTATAAACTGCGTCTGAGACGACGAAGGTTCCTTTATCGGGCCTTGCGCAAACGCTGTCAATTACAGGAAGTTGCAAACCGAACGGATCAAATTTCACCAAGCTCAATCCTTGCGTTTACCACCTTGCGAAATGAGATTATCCGCCTGCCATATTTTCTGGACTATTACCGGAAACTGGGAGTCGAGCACTTTATAGTCGTGGATAATAACAGCGACGATGGCTCGCAGGAATACCTTGAAAAACAGCCCGACGTATCTATTTGGGCGACGGAACACAGTTATAAACTGTCTCGATTCGGGGTGGATTGGCTGACTTGGCTGCAAATGAAATACGGCCATAAACACTGGTGCCTGACGGTAGATGCTGATGAAATTCTGGTTTATCCTTATTGCGATGAGCGCCCGCTAAGATCGTTAACAGACTGGCTTGATCAGCAATCGATAAAATCATTTGGCACGATAATGCTGGATATGTACCCCAAAGGTGCGCTGGGGGCGCAGCGCTATCAGTCCGGGCAAGATCCGTTTGAGGTGTTAAGCTGGTTTGATGCGGATAATTACCGCAGCACAGAGCAGCTGAAATTACAAAACCTGTGGGTGCAGGGTGGCGTTCGCGAGCGCGTGTTTTTTGCCGATAATCCCAGACGTGCCCCGACGATGAATAAAACGCCTTTGGTGAAATGGCATTGGCGGTATGCCTATGTAAATTCGACGCATTCCCTGTTGCCACGCAGATTGAACAGGGTGTTTGATCAGCAGGCACAAACCTTAACCACCGGCGTTTTGCTGCACAGTAAATTCCTGCATATGGTTGTTGAAAAATCTGCCGAGGAACAAAAACGCCAAGAGCATTTTGCAAATAGCAAACTTTATGACGCATATTATGAAAGCATCATGAAAAATCCGGATTTATGGTGTGAAGATTCGGTTAAATATCGGGGATGGCAACAGCTTGAGGCGTTAAAGTTGCTCTCAAAAGGAAAATGGGAATAGGTTTGGTGTCTGTTATCCGTATTATCGGGGCGAGATTAGGTTTTTTATTTACCTGCGGGTAATCAAAGGTTATTTATGCAGGTAAATAAAAAACTGAAATATCAGAGGCAAGAGTTGCGAAAAAGCGGGAAATCCCGTGTCAGCCTAAAGTTTGTTTGATCATCTTCAATGTCACATTAAAGATGATCTGATATGAAATAATAAGCTATAAGGTCGATGAGCGTTAAGGGCAGGTTTAGATTGGGTATATTTTCGTCATATCGACTTCGACTAAAAAGGCAGCGCTGGCGCGCGCGCGCATTCAGAAAACGCCGCGAGCTGAAACCTGTTGTGATGCGCACCCGGCAAATTAAATCTGATGATATAATTCTATTTTCAACCCTGCGTAACGAGCGGGTGCGACTGGATTATTTTTTGCGATATTATCGTGATTTGGGTGTGAACCATTTTATTTTTGTCGATAATAACAGCGATGATGGCTCGCGCGAATTTCTTTGCGATCAGCCAGATGTTTCGCTTTGGGGCACAAATAAAAGCTATAAAAAGGCTCGGTTCGGTGTGGATTGGCTGAATTGGCTGCAAATGAAATACGGTCATAAACATTGGTGTCTGACCGTCGATGTTGATGAATTTCTAGTGTATCCCTTTAGCGACACGCGGCCACTGCGCGCACTGACCGATTGGCTTGATGCTTCCTCGATCCCGTCATTTGGCGCGATGCTGCTGGATATGTATCCAAAAGGTAGATTGGATGCGTCGCCTTATCGTTCCGGGCAAAATCCGTTTGAAATCGCATCATGGTTCGACAGCGGTAATTACACAATTTCCAAAAACAAAACATACGCCAACCTCTGGATTCAAGGTGGGCCGCGGTTGCGAACATTTTTTAAAGATAATCCTAAAAAAGCGCCGGCGATGAATAAAATTCCGTTAGTGAAATGGGATCGTAAATATGCATATGTCAGCTCGACACACATGCTTTTGCCGCGTGGGTTGAACAAGGTTTATCAGGAATGGGGGGGCGAGCAGGTATCAGGCTGTTTGTTGCACGCAAAATTTTTGGACACTTTTGAGATCAAGGCAAAAGAAGAACTGGAGCGCGCTCAGCATTACGCCAACAGCCATGAATATAAGGCCTATCATGCGGCGATGCAGGAAAACCCCGATCTGTGGTGCAAATGGAGCGAAAAATATATTAACTGGCGACAGTTGGAAATCCTGGGGTTGATGTCGAAAGGAAACTGGGCATGAGCGGTTCGGTTGGCATTGTGATGATGGTGCATAATGCGCTGGATCGCGCCGCACAGGTGGCCCGACATTGGGCCAAAAATGGGTGCCCCGTTGTAATCCATGTCGACAAACAGGTGGGCAGCCAGTCCTATAATCGCTTTGCGGACGGGTTGTCCGATCTTAAAAACCTGCTGTTTTCTGATCGGCATCACTGCGAATGGGGCACTTGGTCTTTGGTGCAGGCTTCGCAAACAGCCTCGGAATTGATGCTAAAAGAATTCCCTGATGTGCGCCATGTTTACCTTGCATCTGGGTCTTGCCTGCCGCTTCGTCCCGTGCCCGAGCTTATTGATTATCTGGACCAGCGGCCACGCACGGATTTTATTGAATCCGCCACCACCGATGATGTTCCCTGGGCCATGGGCGGTCTGGACGGCGAGCGCTTCACATTAAACTTTCCGTTTTCATGGAAGCGGCATCGCAAATTATTTGACCGTTATGTAGACCTGCAGCGCGGCTTAGGCCTCAAGCGAAAAATCCCTATGGGTTTGGTGCCGCACCTGGGATCACAATGGTGGTGCCTGACGCGGCGCAGTTTGCTGGCAATTCTAGAAGATGAGCGGCGGGAGGTTTTTGACGCATATTTCAAACGGGTCTGGATCCCGGATGAATCCTATTATCAAACGCTTATTCGCTCATTTTCAACAAATATAGAAAGCCGCTCATTAACGCTTTCCAAGTTTGACCATCAGGGAAAGCCGCACACATTTTATGATGATCATTTGCAACTTTTGCGCCGGTCTGATTGTTTTGTTGCCCGCAAAATATGGCCGAATGCCGATCGTTTATATGATGCGTTTCTTGGCAATGATGGGGCGGAACTAAAAAAATCCGAGCCAAATCCCGGCAGAATTGACCGTATTTTTACAAAAGCAATTGAGCGGCGTACCCGTGGGCGTGCTGGGCTATATATGCAAAGTCGTTTTCCACGCGCCGATTGGGAAAATGGGGCGACCCCGTCCGGTTATTCAATGTTTCAGGGTTTTTCCGAATTATTTGAAGATTTTGAGCCTTGGCTGGCAAGGGAAACTGGCGCAACGGTGCATGGCCATTTGTTTGGCCCTGATCGGGTCGCCTTTTGTGGTGATGAAAGCGCCTATAATGGATGTCTGACGGATTCAGCAAAAATAAGAGATTATGATCTGAAGGGGTTTTTAACAAATCTGATCTGGAATACCCGCGGTCAGGGGCAGTGTTTTCAATTCGGCCCCAATGATGCGCAAGGGCTGAACTGGTTTATTGCCAAGGATACGAACGCCAGTATTTCTGTAATTACAGGTGCTTGGGTGGTGCCGCTTTTTCACTCGAACCTAAGCTTTTTAGAAATCCGGAAAGAGGCCGCGCGACTGCAAAAGATCGAGAGCGATCACATGATGGTGCTGCGTTCGCGCTATACCAAGGCGCGCGTGCAAATTATGACAATGGCTGAATTTATCGAATCCCCGATGGAGCCGCTACAGGCAATAGTAGATACAATTGGGCCGCGAAAATTATACGCGCTTTCAGAGGCCCCAAAGATGGTTGATTTAACTGGGTTCGGGACGTTTTTGCAAAACTTGAAAAATCAGGGGATGCATCCGCATATGATGGGTGATTTTCCACATAACGATCATATTACGCAGGTTACTTCAAAACCGCGCAAACCATATTTGGTGAAAAAGTAGGGCTTTATGACGGAACAATTCGAATATTTTGTGATGTTTGCAGAAATGCGCACAGGCTCTAATTTTCTGGAAACCAACATTAACAGCATCGACGGGCTGACTTGTTATGGCGAGGCATATAATCCTGCTTTTATTGGCTATCCGAACAAAGATAATTTGTTGGGCGTCACTCAAGAAATGCGCGATTCTGATCCGCTGGGCCTGATTGATGTTATGAAAGACAAGACCAAAGGCTTGCCGGGTTTTCGATGTTTTAACAATCATGATGCGCGCGTTGTTGAGCATTGTTTGGCCGATGTGCGCTGTGCAAAAATCATTCTTACCCGCAATCCGCTGGACAGTTATGTGTCATGGAAAATCGCCAAGGCAACGGATCAGTGGAAATTGACAGAGTTCAAAAACCAGCGCACTACAAAAGTTAATTTTGACAAGGTTGAGTTCGGGGTTCATTTGGCAAAATTACAAGCCTTTCAGCTGCGCTTGATGAAGGGCCTGCAAGCGACCGGTCAAACTGCATTTTATATTGCTTATGACGATATTCCCGATGTTGATGTGCTAAACGGATTGGCTAAATATTTAGGGGTTAATGGCCGGATAGAGCAGATATCAAAATCTTTGAAACGTCAAAACCCGGCATCATTGCGCGATAAGGTCCTGAATTACGATGAAATGCTGGCCGCTTTGGCCGAGATTGATCACTTCAACTTGAACCAAACGCCAAATTTTGAGCCTCGCCGAGGTCCGGTCGTGCCCAGTTATATTGCCGCAGCCGAGGCACCTTTGATCTATTTACCGATAAAAGGCGGGCCGGATAAACAGGTTCGAAACTGGCTGGTTTCCTTTAATAAGGACGCCAATCTGGTTGGTGAATTCAGTCAGAAAACCTTGCGAAAATGGAAGCGAAACAACCCCGGACATCGCAGTTTTACGGTGATACGCCATCCGGTTGTGCGGGCCCATGCCGCATTTTGCGAGTATATTCTTGATACTGGCCCAGATAGCTACCTTGAAATTCGTGATACATTGCGCAAGGTTTATAAATTGCCAATCCCCGATGGTGCTGTTGATGATACCTATGATCAACATGCGCATAGAAACGCATTTTTGGGATTTCTTGGCTTTTTGAAAGATAATCTGAAAGGTCAAACCAATATTCGAATTGACCCTGCCTGGTGCAGTCAATCACAGGCTTTGCAAGGCTTCGGAAAATTTATGTTACCAGATATGGTGCTGCGTGAAGATCAGCTGGAAGATGGGCTGGCACAGCTGGCCCAACAGGTTGGGCTGAAATCTGCCGGATTACCCAAAATCACCAATTCCCACCCGATAGCCTTAAACGATATTTACGATGCGGAAATAGAGGCCGCGGTGCGGGACGTTTACCAGCGCGATTATATGATGTTTGGCTATCGTGCTTTAAAACGGGATTAAGCTGCTTTTGTTGTTTCAATATTGGTAAGTAATGCATGCAGTATTGCCGGATCAGAATTTGCGCGCAATTTCGCACGAATTTCTTTATTTCGCATGGTTCTGGACACCAATGCTAATGCTTTTAAATGTTCGACACCTGAATCAAGCGGGGCAAATAAAGTAAAGACCAGATCAACGGATTGGCGGTCAACAGAATCAAAATCCAGCGGCGATTCAATGCGCAAAAAACCACCGACAACCGTATCGATACCAGATATTCGGGCATGCGGCAAAGCCACACCGTGCCCAACACCGGTCGATCCCAGTTTTTCACGCTCTTGCAAAGCAGCGACGGCTATTGTGGCATCGATGTTGTGAACCGATGCCATAATCTCTCCCAATTGCTGAAAAAGACGTTTTTTACTGGAAACCTGACCGATGACGCGCACGGTTTCGGGCATTAGAATATTTGAAAGTTCCATTTACCTTCACTTTACTCTTGCCCGAATTCGGGCCTTAGGACGTATTTTTAGGATCAATCCAGCCAATATTACCGTCTTCACGGCGATAAACCACATTTAGCCCACTATGACCTTCATTTCGAAAAACCAAAACCGGTGCCGTTTCCAATTCCATTTGCATCACTGCCTCACCGACTGAAAGAGACGGGATTTTTGCTTCCATCTCGGCGATAATCATTGGTTGGAGCGTTTCGGGCTCTGATTCCTCTATATTTTCTGATCCGGCCAAAATATACGATGAAGCGCCCGTGAGTTCAACCGGTTGTGCGCGTTCGCGATGATGATCCTTTAAGCGGCGTTTGTATCGCCTTAGTTGTTTCTCCAGCTTCTCGCTGCATTGGTTAAATGCGGCATAAATCTCATGGGCGCGCCCCTTTGCCGATGCCGTAAGACCTGTTGATAAATGTATTGTTGCTTCGCAGACAAATTCGCTGGAGCTGCGCGAAAAAGTTATTATCGCATCTGTCGGACGCTCTGCATATTTCTGCGTAACACTGTCAAATTCTTCTTTAACATGGGTTTGCAGGGCCTCACCGATATCAATCTGTTTTCCGCTGATCTGATACTGCATCATGTCTCCTTTGTGTTAATAAAATTTAGCGCCCCACAACGTTAGTGTTGCAAAGGCCTTGCGAGGTAATGGTTCACATATTTTTTGTGGCCCGGCAAAGGCTGGGGCGCTTGCTGTGCAGCCGTTGTTTTGGCGGCACGAATGATGATAATGGTTTTATTCATCATCCCTATTTGGCGATAGTTTAGCCTGTCTTGTCAACACAATCTGAAA
>CAYYXZ010000098.1:0-7105 GCA_964475715.1 uncultured Marinosulfonomonas sp.
TGCTTTGTGAAATTTCGAAGACGGGCTCCGAACCTTAGACTAAAGATTAATGCCTAGCCGCGCCAGTTTTTCTGAGACAATTTAGCAAGATATTGTACTTATTCAAGTGAGGGTGATTGTATCGCCTATTCAGTTTGACCTGCCCTCCCGAAACTTCCCTCACTTTGATGTAGAGTTTGTTCAACTTTTTGAAAGAGCAAACAAATGCGAAAGAGCCGTTTTGCAGAGGCATAGATTATTCACGGCCCCCTCTCATGGTTTGTTTCACAAACCATGAGAGGGTATTGCGCAGCAATGCACGAGAGGGAAAATCACGATTGCGCCGTCACCAATAACAGGCTCAAGGCATTGTTTTGCATAAGATATGTCGGCTTCATTGCCTGCAAATACTGTGATGCAAACCAGCCGACCCGCACCATCACGCACCAGATAGCTTGGAATTAAATCCCCTTTTTGTCAGGCCTATTGCGCGTCCTGCGCCAGAGCTTTGAATATCTGCTCGAAAATTCCGGCCTCGGCCCGTTGACGGCAGGGCATTCAGGCATGCCCGAGAGGGGGTGTTTGCAACGGTTGTAAAGTGTTTTAGATGGCCCGTATTCAACCGGAATATCGCGCCTGCGATAGCCGCGTTGCAGGCAAAAGATGATGCCCGACAGGACTTTTTACCTCTCGGGCATGTAAAATGTCCTGCCGGTCAGTGGGTCATCAACCCGCGGCACTCCACGCGATTTATTCGGCAGTAATGGCTTGATTTTGTTGAATTGTTTTCCGGGCAGCCAAAATGTTTCAGACATAAAACCTTCCTTGTTTCATGCCTTGAAGCACAATTTCATTTATAGGTCTACGACCTAACACCTTGGTTGGTGGCAGCGCCCATGAGACCTTTGCTTTTTTTTCAGAATGACGGTGCCGATACCATCACTGATTTTGACACTTCGGCGGCAATGCGTTGGTGGATTACGCCACCGGAACGATTGAGCTGACCGGGATTGCCAGCGGGCTGGATGCAAACGCATTTTGTCTTTGTCTAGCGGCGGAGTTTAAAACAAAATAACAGGTTGATTTCCTGCCGTTTAGTGGGGCCTTTTTAAGTTTGCCCCTCAGATCGGTTTCACCCAATTTAGGAATGATTTGGCTTCATTGGCTAACGGGATTGCCTTAAATCTTGGGACCAAACCCACCACCGCCGGGCGTGCGCATAATAAAGCTGTCACCGGGCTGCATTTTGGTTGAATCATTACCTTGCAACTGCTCCATGCTGCCATTTTCACGCTGCACCTGATTTTCTCCGACCTTGCCAGCCTGCCCCCCCGCGGCCCCATGCGCAGGGATGATGCGATGCGATGACAACACGGTAACGGTCATTTCCTCAAGAAATTTCAGTTTGCGCACGATGCCGTTTCCGCCTGAGTATTTACCACGCCCGCCAGAGCCGCTGCGAATTGAGAATTCTTCAACCCGCACGGGAAAGCGGGTCTCTAGCACTTCGGGGTCGGTCATTCGGGTGTTGGTCATGTGGCTGTGCACCGCGCTGGCGCCATCAAAACCATCGCCGGCACCCGTTCCGCCGCAGATGGTTTCATAATTCTGATAGCTCTCGTTGCCGTAAACAAAATTATTCATCGTGCCTTGGGATCCGGCAATCACACCCAGTGCGCCGTAAAGCGTATCGGTGATCGCCTGCGATACTTCGGTGTTGCCCGAAATCACCGCGGCGGGGTATTGCGGGTTTAGCATTGAGCCTTTGGGCACGCGCACATCCAGCGGTTTCAGGCAGCCCTCGTTCATTGGAATATCGGCGCCCACCAGCGTGCGAAACACATAAAGCACCACCGCACGACAGATCGACAGCGGGGCGTTGTAATTTAGCTGATCCTGCGCAGATGTTCCGGTAAAATCAATCACGGCATTGCGGGTTGATTTATCAACGGTAATTTTCACCACAATTTTTGCGCCCGAATCCAGCGGATAAATGAAATCGCTATCGGTCAAAACATCCAGCACCCGGCGCACGGATTCTTCGGCATTGTCCTGCACATGGCCCATATAAGCATGCAGCACCGGCAGGCCGAATTGCGCTGTGATCCGTTTTAGCTCGTTCACACCGGTCGCATTTGCCGCAATCTGGGCGGCCAGATCAGCCATGTTCTGATTAATATTACGACACGGATATTTCCCCGATGCCAGCAAAGCGCGGGTTGCGTCCTGCTGCAAAACACCCGCCTTGACCAACAGAAAATTGTCAATCAAAACGCCTTCCTCATCAATGTGACGGCTGTCGGGGGGGGCCGATCCGGGGGTTGTGCCGCCAATGTCGGCGTGATGCCCGCGCGAGGCAACAACAAAAACAATTTCACCGCCTTCAAACACCGGTGTAATCACCGTAACGTCGGGCAAATGGGTGCCGCCGTTAAACGGGTTGTTCATCATAAACACATCACCGGGGCTGATATTTCCAGCATTTTCTGCCAGTATTTTGCGCACGCTTTCGCTCATACTACCCAGATGCACCGGCACATGGGGCGCATTGGCCACCAGATCGCCGACGGCATCAAAAATGGCGCAGGAAAAATCCAGACGCTCCTTGATATTCACCGAATAGGCGGTGTTTTGCAGCGTGGCACCCATCTGCTCGGCAATGGACATGAACAGGTTGTTGAACACCTCGAGCATCACCGGATCAACATTTGTGCCGATCGCTTCCTTGCGCGCCAGCGGCACAATCCGTTGCAAAACCAGATTGCCACCATGAACAACTTCGGCCTGCCAGCCGGCGTCAATAACATTGGTGCCGGTTGCCTCTGTGATAATTGCAGGGCCGGTAACTTTTTGCCCCAAACCCATGGCCATGCGCTCAACCATAAAAACATCGCGCCACGCGCCGCCAGAAAACATCGGAACCAAAACCGCAGCGCTCTGAGCCGCGCCTGATGCATCGGGCAATGTTACATCCTCGCCGGTGGCACCGATGGCCTCGCAGGATAAAAGATCAATGATCAGCTGGTCATATTGTGGCACAAAACCAAAGCGCTTCTTGTGGACGCGGTCAAAACCTTGCCGCATTTCGTTAACATCACCAAAGGGCACTTCCAGCGTTTGATGCGCGCCATCGGTGCGGATGTGGGCCGTATGCACAAGGCTGATGGCCTTTGGCTGAATGCCTTGGTGCAACACTTCCAAGCGGGTTTGCTTGCTTAGCTTATCCAGAATTTTGGCAGCCGTTTTGATCTGCTCGATATTTTCGGAAAACTGGTGTTCGCGCATCACCCTTACATCGGCCAGACCCATGCCAAAGGCAGATAAAACACCCGCAAAAGGATGAATAAAAATGCGCTCCATGCCCAGCACATCGGCCACCTGACAGGCGTGCTGACCGCCCGCACCGCCAAAACAATTCATAGTGTATTTGGTCACATCATAGCCGCGCTGCACGCTGATTTTTTTAATCGCATTGGCCATATTTTCAACGGCAATGCGCAGAAAACCATTGGCCAGATCCTCTGCGTTGCGAGGTGCCTGGCCGGTTTCATCCGCAATCTGGCCGGCCAGTGCTTTGAACTTGCAACGCACCGCCTCAAGATCCAGCGCCTCATTGGCGTTGGGACCAAACAGCTTGGGGAAATGATCGGGCTGCACCTTGCCAAGCAGCAGATTACAATCGGTCACCGTCAACGGACCACCACGGCGATAACTGGCGGGTCCGGGATTGGCGCCCGCACTTTGCGGCCCAACCTGCATCCGGCCGTTGCAATAAGACAGGATCGAGCCACCACCGGCCGCCACCGTATGGATATCCATCATCGGCGCGCGCATCCGCACACCTGCAACCTCGGTTTCGAAACTGCGCTCAAATTCGCCAGCATAATGGCACACATCCGTCGAGGTGCCGCCCATATCAAAACCGATCAACCTGTCCGCGCCGATTGCCTTGGCGCTACGCACCATGCCGACAACACCGCCAGCCGGGCCGGACAGGATTGCATCTTTGCCATGAAACAGCGCAGCGTCGGTCAGACCGCCATTGGATTGCATGAACATCAGCGATTTACAGCCGCCTTTTGCCGCACCCAAAGCATCGGAAACCTGCGCTACGTAACGGCGCAAAATAGGCGACAGATAGGCATCAACCACCGTGGTATCGCCGCGCGAAACCAGTTTAATCAACGGGCTGACCTTGTGGCTAAGTGATACTTGCCCAAAGCCGATTTTCCGCGCCATTTCGCCGATTTTGATTTCATGATCGTGAAACCGGTATCCGTGCATCAAGGCAACCGCCACCGAACGATAGCCGCGCCCGTAAGCTGCCGATAATGCGTCGCGCAATTTTGGCAAATCAAGCGGGGTGATGATGTTGCCACCCGCATCCAGACGCTCGTCGACCTCGATTACTTCCTGATAAAGCAGCTCTGGCAGAACGATATTCAGATCAAACAGCTTGGGCCGGTTTTGATAGCCAATGCGCAACAAATCACGCATGCCTTTGGTGATCAAAAGCAGGGTGCGTTCGCCTTTGCGCTCAAGCAGTGCGTTGGTGGCAACCGTGGTGCCCATCTTGACCGCATCAATCACGCCTGCTGGGATTTTCTGACCATCGCGCAGGCCCAGCAAATCACGGATGCCCTGCACGGCGGCATCTTTGTATTGCCCGGGATTTTCCGACAACAACTTGTGCGATTGCAACGATCCATCGGGTTTGCGCGCGACAATATCGGTAAAGGTGCCGCCGCGATCAACCCAGAATTGCCACATAAATAAAACTCCTTGAATGCGCAAAAAGCCAAGGGCCCGCAAGCATTCGCTTTTTTCTGATTACAGTAGCTTTTGCAAGCCCGGCTCGTGTCTTGATAAAATTTCTCTTGCGTATTTCGCAAGACGCTGACAAATTGTCAACGTTATACAAACGTAAAGCCCGATATAAATCGGCTCACTTTTGGGAGGAAAAACCTATGATGATGAAATATGCTGCCGCCTTTGCGGCCACGATTGCACTTGCTACTCCAGTCTTTGCCGAGAAATGGGACATGCCAACGCCTTATAGTGACAGCACATTCCACACGGTAAACATTAAGCAGTTTGCCGATGATATTGCGGCCGCAACGGATGGCGCGCTCAGCATTACATTGCACACTGCCGGATCACTTTTTCCGCACGCAGAAATCAAAAATGCCGTCCGTTCACGTCAGGTCCCGATTGGCGAATTTTTCCTATCGCGCCTTTCCAACGAAGATCTGGCCTTTGGCATCGACAGCCAGCCGTTCCTTGCGACCAGCTATGAGGATGCTGAAAAACTATGGGCGGCGCAAAAACCGGTGATTACCAAATTGTTGGCCAAAGAGGGTCTGATTCCACTGTTTGCGGTTCCGTGGCCAGCGCAGGGTTTGTATACAAACGGCGAAATCGCAACGGTGGGTGATCTGGCCGGATTGCGCTTTCGTGCCTATAATGCCGCGCTGGAAGAATTTGCAACTCTTGCCAAAGCCGCACCTGTTCAGGTCGAGGCCTCAGCTATCTCGCAAGCTTTTGCAACCGGACAGATTCAGGCGATGATCACATCACCCTCAACCGGTGCCAATTCCAAGGCATGGGATTTTGTTACGCATTACACCCAAATCGACGCTTGGCTGCCCAAGAACATTGTTGTGGTAAACGCCCGTATATTTGACGGGCTGCCCACAGAAGTTCAGGCCGCTGTGCTGACCGCTGCCGCCGCGGCCGAACTGCGTGGTTGGGAAATGTCCAAAGCCGAGGCCGCCACAAAGACACAAGTGATGGCCGATAATGGCATGATTATTGTGGCTCCATCAGCCGAGCTGGTCAGCGGTTTGCAAGCAATTGGCGCAACCATGCTGGAGAACTGGAAAAGCAATGCAAGTGAAGATGCGTTGTCCATCCTGAGTGCGTTTCAAAACTAAACAAATAGATCAAGCCCGCGTCAGATCGGCTGGCACGGGCTTGAAAATACCGGATTAGCACAGGGGGCAATGGGGTAACATGCGCCGAATACTTGATACTGCATATAAAACCGCAGGTGGCATTGCCGCGCTATCGATACTCGGGATCTGCCTGCTTGTTTCGGCGCAAGTGATGCTGAATATTCTGGCGCGGATTGGCGGGCCAGCTTGGTCGTTTACAATACCATCATATGCTGATTTTGCCGGTTTTTTTCTGGCAAGCGCGTCGTTTATGGCGATGGCCTATACCCTGCGCGCCGGCAATCATATCAGGGTGAACCTTCTGGCCCAAAATCTGCCCGAAAAACCGCGCTGGATATTAGAGCTATTTGCCCTGTCGCTTGGCAGCGCAATGGCAAGCTATGCCACATATTACGCAGGCTCTCTGTTGGCTGAAAGCTATCACTACGGGGATATGTCGACCGGCATTGTCGCCGTACCCTTGTGGATTCCGCAACTGGCGATGGTGGCCGGATTGGGGCTGCTGGCGATTGCCTTTCTTGACACATTAATCGAGGCATTGCGGGCGCGCGCACCCGTTATTCTTGACGCCGGACTGGAATGAACCATGCTTGACACACTTTCTGACCCGATGATTTTCGGCATTCTGCTGGGCCTGCTGCTGCTGCTCTTGGCTGCGGGTGTTTGGGTGGCCGTTGCCCTGATAATCATGGCATTTGTTGCCATTGCGGTTTTCTCCAACGCCCCCGAAGGGCTGGTGCTGGCCACCACTTTATGGGGCCACAGCCACAGCTGGCCTTTGGCGGCCCTGCCGCTGTTTATCTTGATGGGTGAAATCCTTTTGCGCTCGAAACTAAGCGAAGATATGTTTACAGGCCTTGCCCCATGGCTGGGCCGGGTGCCGGGGCGCTTGCTGCATGTGAACATCCTTGGCTGTGCAATTTTTGCCGCTGTTTCGGGGTCTTCTGCAGCAACGGCCGCGACCATTGGCCGCATGTCGGTGCCTGAACTTCTAGAGCGTGGCTATCCGGAAAAACTGATTATCGGCACATTGGCCGGCTCGGCCACGCTGGGCCTTCTGATCCCGCCATCCATCATCTTGATCGTTTACGGCGTCGCAACCGAGCAATCCATCGCCCGCCTGTTTGTCGCCGGAATATTACCGGGCATCATGCTGGTCGTCCTTTTCGCCG
>CAYYXZ010000099.1:0-7070 GCA_964475715.1 uncultured Marinosulfonomonas sp.
GGACCAGATCGGCAAAGCCTTTATCATCCTCATCCAAGCCAGAAAGCACCTCTTCTCTTGTATTTGCAGGGGAAAAATTAAGAATTGCACCAACGCGTTCAACCGGGCCATCGGCAAATGCCAACTCTGGCACATTATCCAGCTGTGCCGCCAGAGATTGACCGATTATCTGTACCGCGCTAGGTGTAACCGATCCGGTCAGGGAAACAGCATAGGTGATGCGCCGTGCATGGTTTCCAGGTAACATGCCCAACAATTCAGCCGCCTGTGAAACCTTCAGTTTTGAGAGCAGAACAGCCGCCACCTCAATGCTTTCGCCTTCAAGTATGGGCAAAAGGCGGCTCACATCCATGCCCGATATCACCTCCCAAGGATCGCCCGTGCGCTTCACACCGCCTTCGCGTCGCAAACGCGCAGCCATTTGCGGATCGATTGCGCCATCCAAAGTATTCAAGGCCCCCTCCAGCCCACCGGAAAACGAAAGCCCGATACCGCTCAGCTCTGACACGAATTCATCCACCACCATGCTGATTGTATCATGGCTGATGCTGCGCATTATGCTCATTTGCATTGTTAAATCTTGCTGCATATGCTCGGGAAGTTTGGTTAATGACAGCTTTGTTTCGTCACTAAACACCAGCCGCACAATGATGGCCGCTTTTTGTTGGCGGGTTAGCCCGATCGCACTCTTAACCGGTGGTATGGTTGCTACATTGCCAATATCAGGGCCAATGGGGGACAATGCGGTGCTCAAGGCTGGTTTCTCCATGCGTTACGCATTGAAGATGCCATATTTGCATTAGGGCAAGGTTAATGCGTTTATATTTTTTCAGGGTTTTTAAAATGATTATTGATGTATTATTGGGCTAATAAACCGATTATCCCAGTGAAATAGATGCCACAGAATCTGTTAAAAACAGATAAAATATAAAGAGCTTGGCTTTATCATTGCGGACAACCTGCACGCTTTCTTCTTTTCATAAATACCTGCGCCGCAGGCAGCTTGCGCTTTGTCCCGTCAGGGGCAAAGCGCTTGGGGCGACGCACAAACGGCGTCGCAACCCCTGTTATCAGCCAAACACCCGGGCAAAAATCGTATCCACATGTTTTGTATGATATGCCAGATCAAATTTATCTTTAACCCCGTCCTCGCCAAGAGCCGCGATAACATCTGTATCATTCAAAAGCTCGGTCATGAAATCGGCACCTTCTTCCCAAACCCGCATGGCATTTCGCTGCACAATTTTATAGCTGTCTTCGCGGCTGACACCGGCTTGGGTCAGGGCCAAAAGCACCCGCTGCGAATGCACCAGACCGCGAAATTTATTCATATTTGCCAGCATGTTATCAGGATAAATCAGCAGTTTATCAATCAATCCGGTCAGCCGCATCAGGGCAAAATCCAGCGTGATTGTGGTGTCGGGTCCAATATTGCGCTCAACCGAGGAGTGCGAAATATCGCGCTCATGCCACAGCGCCACATTTTCCATCGCAGGCACCACACTCATGCGCACCAGACGGGCCAGACCGGTCAGGTTTTCCGACAGAATCGGGTTGCGTTTGTGGGGCATCGCGGATGATCCCTTTTGGCCCTTGCTGAAAAATTCCTCGGCCTCCAGAACCTCGGTGCGCTGCATGTGGCGCAGTTCGATGGCGATGTTTTCAATGCTGCTGCCAACCACACCAAGGGCGGCAAAAAATGCAGCATGGCGATCACGCGGGATCACCTGGGTTGAAATTGGCTCGGGTGTCAGGCCCATTTTTTCACAAACATGGGCCTCGACGGATGGATCAATATTGGCAAACGTGCCCACCGCACCCGAAACCGCACCGGTAGATATCTCATCACGCGCCACTTTCAGACGGGCCAGATTGCGGTCCATTTCGGCGTAAAACCGTGCAAAAGTCAGCCCCATCGTGGTTGGCTCGGCATGGATGGCGTGGCTGCGACCAATGCGGATGGTCATTTTATGCTCAAGCGCGCGGCGTTTTAAGGCCGCCAGCAAACCCTGCATCCCCTTGATCAAAATATCGCTGGCCCGCACCAGCTGCACATTGAAACAGGTGTCCAGAACATCCGAGCTGGTCATGCCCTGATGCACAAAACGCGCCTCTTCATTGCCGATGATTTCGGCCAGATGGGTTAAAAATGCAATCACGTCATGCTTGGTTACGGCCTCGATCTCGTCAATGCGCGCCACATCAAATTCCACATCCTTGGCCTTCCAGACCGCATCGGCATTGGCCTGCGGAATCACACCGATTTTGGCTTGGGCATCACAGGCGTGGGCCTCGATTTCATACCAGATGCGAAATTTTGTTTCGGCAGACCAGATGGCAACCATTTCGGGGCGGGAATAACGTGGGATCATAAGAGTGCGCCTTTTTATTGAACGAAAAAAACAGATGTGCATTTCTTAATCGGCGAAACCCACAGCGGCAAGGCCTTGCTTTGGGTTTTGCCTTGTTTACTTGGCCGCGCTGGGGCAAAAGATGCTTGTCACCGGCTAGAAAAGGACCAAACGATGAAAAAAGTAGGCTGTTTGCACATGCGGATCTGGGATGATGACGCCGCGCTGGGGTTTCCGGTTTTTGTGATGTATCCGGCGCAGGCTGAATTTGGCGATCTGAAGCTGGGAAAATACACCATTCAGGCCGGGCTGAATGCCTTCGTTAAGGGTGGAAAATATCCGCTGGTGATCATTTCGCACGGCACGGGTGGCGACAGGCTGGCGTATCTTGACCTTGCCCAAAAGCTGGCCGAATCCGGTTATGTGGTGGCGATGCCCGAACATTTTGGCAATAACAAAGACGATAATTTTTTGCAGGGCAGCACCCGTAATTTGCAACTGCGCCCGCACCATATTTCGGTGTGCATCAATGAGGTCGGTCAAAACGGCATTCTGGATGGCACGGTGATGTCAGATAACGTGGCGCTGATTGGGCACTCGATGGGCGGTTATACCGGTTTGGCGCTGGCGGGTGGCAAGGTTTGGAACAACCTGAAAAAACACGTCCCGCTGATCCCTGAAAAACGGCTGCAGGCCTTGGTGTTGATGGCCCCGGCAACGGATTGGTTTATGCCTGAGGCCTCGCTTGCCAAAGTTGATCTGCCGGTTTTGGCTTATCTGGCCGCGCATGATGAATTTACGCCGGCTGGAAATATTAACAAAGTTCTCGATCAAATCCCCGATCAAAGCAAAGTCAGGCGCCATCTGGTTGAAAATGCCAGCCACTTTTCATTTCTAAGCCCGTTCCCCGATGATATGAGCGCGCCGGATTTTGCCCCGTCCCAAGACAGGGAAGGCTTTGATCGGGCAGCACTTCATCAAAGCATGGGGACGCAAATCGTGGCTTTTCTGGATGCGGTATTTAACCGCTCTTAAACATCCAGGGCGCCGCCGCGCGATTTATACCAGGATACGGGCAATGACATCAGATAAATGATGCTAAGCAAAGCCAGCATGTGCCACGGAAAAACCGTCAGTATAATCAAGAATAACACGACAGACAGAAACAGCCAGAACTGGTAACGCGGCTCGATCGTGATGTGTTTAACCGAAAATGTCGGGATCCGGCTGACGGCAAGCGCGCCCGCCGCGATGATATAAATAGCAATTAAAACAGGATATTGGGCAATGCTATCCCAGCCGGCCATGAATAAAAAAGCGGGCAAAAAACCCAGACAGGCCAGCGCCGGGGCAGGGACGCCGACAAAGAATTTGCTCTCGTTTGGCGCCACCTCGTCATTTAGCAATGCAACATTAAACCGGGCCAGCCGCATCATGCAGGAAATGGTGAAAATAATCAGCGCCAGCCAGCCAAGATTGGCATATTCGGTGCCATTAAAAAACATCAGATACAGTAAAATTGTCGGAGCAATTCCAAAGTTGAAAAAATCGGCCAAAGTATCCAGCTCGGCCCCGAATTGGCTGGCAGAATCCAGCATCCGTGCCAGCTTTCCATCTAGCCCGTCCAAAAGAGCCGCCAGCATCAATAAGCCCAATGCTTGGCCGTAATGCCCTGAAAAACCTGCCCGAACGGCTGTTAATCCGGCGCATAAAGCAAAAATCGTGACAAAATTCGGGATGAAACGACGAAAATGAATAGTCTTTGGCACGTTTTTTGGTGCAGGCGCGCTCAAATCCGTTTTCCTTCCCGGTTTGGCTGCGGATCGGCCAGATCGGCCAGCACGGTTTCACCGGCCACCGCATTTTGGTCCAGCAGCACTTTGGGCTGCACACCGACGGGCAAAAACACATCCAGCCGGCTGCCAAAACGGATCAAGCCAAACCGCTCGCCCGCATTGATCTGCGCCCCAACGGCCGTAAAACAAACAATGCGCCGCGCCACCAGACCGGCAATCTGGATCACGCCAATTGAAATGCCGTCCTGATTTGTGATGGTCAGCGCGTTACGTTCATTATGTTCGCTGGCTTTGTCTAAGGAAGCGTTAAAAAATTTGCCTTTGTGATAGGTAATATTGGTAAATTCACCTGCCATCGGCGCGCGGTTTACGTGGCAGTTGAGCACATTCATAAACACCGAAACCCGCACGCGTTTCTCCGGTCCCAGCCCCATTTCAGCCGGCGGAACAACGGTTGTAATCAGGCTGACAACGCCATCAGCCGGCGACAAAATCAGGCCGTCCGCCTGTGGCACACTGCGCACGGGATTTCGAAAAAAGTAATAGCACCAGACGGTTAAGCCTGCGCCTATCCAAAATAGTGGATCCCAGATCAGGCCCAGAACCACGGTAATTGCGGCAAATATGGCAACGAATTTACGCCCCTCGGGGTGCATTGGAACGGCGATAACTTTAAGCGGGTTTGACATGGTCTTTGCGTAATCCATTTGAGTGGCTAAGATTGTATAGGCAGTAATTCAAGATAAGGCTTTTGGCAATCTCCACTGACAATAAGATGGCTTTTTATCGTTGCCCTGCCGTATTTTGCCTCATATGAAACAGTAACATTGTAAATTTTTGCACTAAATTACCGGAGCATGGCATGGATTTTTTCAAAGGGCTTTCGGCATTCCCGATTACACCGCTTAATCAGCATGGGGGCATTGATTCTGCTGGTCTCCACGCCCTTATGCGACGTCTTCAGGGTGCCAAAGTGCAATCCGTCGGCTTGTTGGGCAGCACCGGAATTTATGCCTATTTAAACAGCGCGCAGCGCCGTCAGGCGGTCGAGGTGGCGGCCTGTTGTCTGGATGGCAGCCTGCCTTTGATCGTTGGGGTGGGTGCTTTGCGTACCGACGAGGCCAAGGCGCATGCCCGCGATGCTGCCAGAGCCGGTGCCGATGCGCTGCTGTTGGCCCCGGTTTGCTATACGCCTCTGACGGATGACGAGGTTTACCAACATTTCCTTGCGGTTGCTATGGAAACCGATTTGCCTCTTTGTATTTACAACAATCCAGGCACGACGCATTTTAGATTTGGTCACGATTTATTGGCGCGACTTGGCACAATTGCAACGATCAGGGCCGTCAAAATGCCCTTACCTGAAAAATCCGGATATACGGTTGAATTAAAACATCTGCGGGCTATTCTGCCGGCTGATTTCCGGATCGGTTATAGTGGTGATTGGGGCTGCGCGCAGGCTCTGACATCGGGGGCCGATACATGGTATAGTGCGGTTGCTGGCATCCTTCCGATCCCGGCAGCTAAACTGGCTAAAGCGGCCATAGCCGGTGATTTGTCCCAGACCAAACGGATGGATGCATATTTTCAGCCGCTTTGGAAATTGTTTCAGGAATTCGGTAGCTTGCGGGTGGTTTATAGCATTGCCCGCGCGCTTGAATTAACCAATGCAACCCCTCCCAGACCAATCCTTGAGCTGTCGGGCGCAAGCCATAAACGTGTTCTGACAGCCCTTGAATATCTGGCTCGGCTAGCTTGATATAGCCCGCGTCTGAACAGGTATTTTATCTGTAGCCATATTTTTGTTTTCCAATCCTGCCCTGAATTGATATGCCCAGATATATCCAAGCTCTAACGAGGAAATCATGGTTAAAATTAAGCTACACAACACCAAAACCCGCCAAAAACAGACCTTTACGCCGATTGATGCCAAAAACGTGCGGATGTATGTTTGTGGCCCCACGGTTTACGATCGCGCCCATATCGGCAATGCGCGCCCTGTTGTTGTGTTTGATGTGCTAAACCGGCTGCTGCGCCATGTTTACGGTGAAAACCGCGTGACTTATGTGCGCAATTTCACCGATATTGACGATAAAATCATCGTGCGGGCCAAAGAAAGCGGGCGCGAGATTAGCCAGATCACCAGCGAAACGACCCAATGGTTTTTAGACGATATGGCCGCGCTTGGGGCGCTTGAGCCTGACCAGATGCCGCGCGCCACCGAATTTATCGCGCAGATGCAGGCGATGATTGGCCAGCTGATTAAAACCGGTCACGCTTATGTGGCCGAGGGTCATGTGCTGTTTGCGGTCGAAAGCTATGAAAATTACGGTGCGCTTTCGGGGCGTTCGGTGAAAGATATGATCGCCGGTGCGCGGGTTGAAATCGCCCCCTATAAACGCAACCCGATGGATTTTATTTTGTGGAAACCTTCAAGCGATGATCAGCCCGGTTGGGACAGCGATTGGGGTCGCGGGCGGCCCGGCTGGCACATTGAATGCTCGGCCATGGCGCATGATTTGCTGGGCGAAAATTTCGATATTCACGGCGGCGGCAATGATCTGATGTTTCCGCATCATGAAAACGAAATTGCCCAAAGCTGCTGTGCGCATCCCGGCGGCGGGTTTGCCAATTACTGGCTGCATAATGAAATGTTGCAGGTCGAGGGCAAGAAGATGTCGAAATCCTTGGGCAATTTTTTCACCGTGCGTGATTTGCTGGATCAGGGTGTGCCGGGCGAGGTGATCCGGTTTGTGTTTTTATCAACGCATTACCGCAAGCCGATGGACTGGACCCAGAGGAAAGGCTTGGAGGCGCTTGATACGTTGACAAAATGGGCGCGCAATGACGCGCCACAGGGGGCGGGGCAAGTTGATCCTGAACTGGTTGTCGCGCTCTCGGATGATCTGAATACGAAAAAAGC
>CAYYXZ010000100.1:0-1576 GCA_964475715.1 uncultured Marinosulfonomonas sp.
GTATTTAATTTTAGTCAGAACCCGACCCAAATGTGCCTGACCAAGTGTGGCAGCCCCGGATGCTTTAGTAAATCCAAACGTTAGAAGCAATACATGGTGCCCCCGTTTGGCAGGGGCACCATGCGTTTTATCGCAAACTGTTATTGAATCGAGCGCTCAAACCTGCGCAGCAATGCGTTGCCACGTTCGGTTGCGTCGGCCATTGCCTGGGCTGCGGTTTTATCGCCCGCCCAAAGCGCTTCCAGCTCTTCATTGATCACATCGCGCACCTGCACAAAGTTACCAAAACGAATGCCGCGTGATGCCGGCGTTGGCGTGTTCAGCATTAGCTGCTTGATCGCGGTGTCTGTGCCCGGATTTTCCTCGAAAAACCCTTGCGCTTTTGACTTTTCGTAAGCGGCTGTTGTGATCGGAACATAGCCGGTTACCTGATGCCACCATGTTTGCACTTCTGGTGTGGCCAGATAGTTTAGGAATTTGGCAGCGCCTTTATATTCCGCGTCCGATTTACCCGTCAGAACCCACAAAGTGGCCCCGCCAATAATCGAGTTTTGCGGAGCTTCTGCAACATCTTCGTCCAGCGGCAGCATGGCTTGACCAAAGTTGAATTTGGCCTGTGCCTGCATCGAGCCGTAATAGGCCGAAGAATTTATCCACATGCCGCATTCGCCACTGGTGAACAACGGCAGGCTATCGCCGCGACGTCCGCCATAAACGAACAGGTTGCCTTCTTGCATGTCGGCAATGGCTTGCAAGCGGTTTATCACAGCATCATTGGCAAAGGTGAATTCGGCGTCAAATCCGGTAAAGCCGTTTTCCTGTGTGCCCATTTCAATATTGTGCCAAGCCGAATAGTTTTCGATCAGCACCCAAGATTGCCAGCCAAGGGAAAATCCGCATTTCATGCCATTATCAACCAGCTTTTGCGAGACTTCTTTCATCTCGGCCCATGTTGTCGGCACCTCGGCACCCGCAGCATCCAGCGCGTCTTTGTTATACCAAAGCACCGGAGAGGATGAATTGAACGGCATTGAAAGCAGCTCGCCCTCGGGTGTTTGGTAATAGGAAATAACGGCCGGAATGAAAATTGACCGATCAAATGGCTGGCCGGTGTCTTTCATCAGTTGCTCAACCGGATAAATCGCGCCTTCGGCTGCCATCATTGTTGCTGTGCCAACCTCGAACACCTGCACAATGGTCGGCTGCTCGCCGGCACGGAATGCCGCGATTGCCGCTGTCATTGTCTCGGTATAATTGCCTTTGTTAACCGGAACGATTTTGAAATCAGGATTAAGGGCGTTAAAATCGGCGGCTATTTTATCAACATGTTCACCAAGCGTGCCACCCATGGCGTGCCACCACTGAATTTCGGTTTGTGCAACAGCGGAACCGGCAAAAGATGCAATAGCACCCGCAACAACGGCCCCCAACAGACTAGTTTTCATAACAGTAAACTCCCAGATTAGATTTGTATTTCAACAGAGAAAAGCTGTCGGTGCCATCCTGACTTTTATTACGAAGCCAACAGGCCGGCAGTTACCGAGCTTTTCTAAGTCAAAGCAAAGCATGGGTTGGC
>CAYYXZ010000100.1:1676-3689 GCA_964475715.1 uncultured Marinosulfonomonas sp.
GTTAAAACCAGATGAAATATACCGACCAAACGGATATGGCGTCTCTGATTTATACCGTGCATTGATTCGCCTGGATTTACAGGTTTGACTTCCCGCTGTTGGGCTGTTCAAATGCCTTGCGCGCAGTAAAAAGAATAGATACCCAAACGCTAAATCAAACAGATCAGGAGATCAAATTATGGCCAGAGCCAAAATTGCCCTTATCGGCGCCGGACAAATCGGTGGCACCCTTGCCCACCTTGCTGCAATGAAGGAACTTGGCGATATCGTCATGTTTGATATTGCCGATGGCATTCCGCAGGGTAAATCACTGGATATCGCCGAAGCCGGCCCGTCCGAGGGTTTTGACGCCAAAATGAGCGGCACTACAGATTACGCCGGTATCGCAGGTGCTGACGTTTGCATCGTAACGGCCGGTGTCGCCCGCAAGCCGGGGATGAGCCGCGATGATTTGTTGGGCATTAACCTAAAAGTGATGAAATCGGTTGGCGAAGGCATTGCCGAACACGCGCCCGATGCGTTTGTAATCTGCATCACCAACCCGCTTGATGCCATGGTCTGGGCTTTGCGCGAATTTTCCGGCCTGCCTCATAATATGGTCTGCGGCATGGCTGGTGTGCTGGATAGCGCGCGTTTCCGCCATTTCCTAAGCCTTGAATTTGGCGTCTCGATGCGCGATGTCAGCGCCTTTGTGCTGGGTGGTCACGGCGATACGATGGTGCCGTTAACCCGTTATTCTTCGGTTGGCGGAATTCCGTTGCCTGACATGGTGAAAATAGGCTGGAGCACACAGGAAAAAATCGATGCGATCGTGCAGCGCACCCGTGATGGCGGTGCCGAAATTGTTGGGCTGCTGAAAACCGGATCGGCATTTTACGCCCCGGCCACATCTGCCATCGAAATGGCCGAAGCTTACCTGAAAGATCAAAAACGCGTGCTGCCTTGTGCGGCTTATGTCGATGGCGCGCTGGGCCTGGAGGGGTTTTATGTTGGCGTGCCGACAGTGATCGGTGCTGGTGGCGTTGAGCGGATTATCGACATCCAGCTGACCAAAGACGAGCAGGAAATGTTCGACAATTCGGTTGATGCGGTCAAGGGGCTGGTTGATGCCTGCAAGGCGATTGATGCATCTCTGGGTTAAACCTGCTCGCTTTTAAATTACTGGCCCGCCGGCACCCACCGGCGGGTTTTTCTTTTGAAACATTAACCAACATATTATTGCCTTATTTACGCCCACTTGCCGCCAAAACAGCCCGATATCCCATGCCACGACAGGGGATTACAATGAACATTATATCTGCACAAAAACAACAAAACAGACGCAAGCTGGGCATGGTCGCAATGCAAGCGCTCAACTTTGCCACAAAACCTTTTGGCTTTATTGCGTCTGCATTTCCAACAAACACACCGGCAAGCCTAGATTTGGTCAAAACGCACTCTGATGTAAAGCCGACCAAAACCGCAGCAACAGCCGCCTTGCAACATTTAAACGCCGTTCGCAAAACAGTCTTTGATCTGGTTGAGAGCAACGAATGGATCGCGCTTTCCGATTTGATGCAGGGCTGGGATCAAAACCGCACAGCAGCGGTCGATGGAACCCGCCTTGCCCGCCACGCTCTTTTTGCCGTGGCCGATGCGCTGGCCACTGGGGCACGCATAAACGCAATGCCCAATATTCAGGAACAATCGGTTGAGCGCCTGGAAAGCATCAGCGCTGCTCACCCGGATCATTATCCGCTGGCCGCTATTTGCGCTTACTTGCGCATTTGTCAGGTCTGGAATCTTCAGGGCGCAGATAATAATTGTAAAATCAACAGCGATTATCAAGATGCTGCCAAATCCAAACGCGACTTTGCAAGCAACATGCTTGCCGCTCACAATACACAAGCACTGAATTCGCCACTTTTGGCAGGCGTTCGGTTTGATAGCTTGTCATTGTTTTCCAAGACACGCGAACTTGCCAAACGCTATTACAAAGAATGGGCTTTGCTTGATCCAGAAGACCAAGTGCCA
>CAYYXZ010000100.1:3789-7011 GCA_964475715.1 uncultured Marinosulfonomonas sp.
ACCTTCTTGATCCTCGAACCACTGTTTGTTTTCCAACAGCCATTTGTGAATCAGGCGTGCCGCATTGCGGGAAAGATTTTCCATTTGCTCGGCCTTGGAATTCACAATGCCAGACCCGATAATTAATGTGGGCTTTTGCGAGCGCTCAAACACCACGAACTGTTTTGGCTTTTCGGTTAGCTTTTCTTGTGTTCTATCATCCCAGACATTGACATTGATTATCAATATAGACTTCGGAGTTGCAACCAAGGGTAGACCGGGCAATGCTAAAACATAGGCATTAACATGGGTGCTGATATGGATATAATGATTGCCTTTATACCGCCCAAGACGCGCCTGAATCGCATTCTTAACGGATTTCTCCCAATCATCGGGGTTTGCTTTGCGTGAGAAGGGACCGGTTTGAACGTTATCGGTTTTGACAACATTATGCCCCAGTAAAAAATTCCCCATAGGCTCTGGCGGCTTTGATAAATCCTCTTTTCCACCGCAAGCGGAAGTCAAACCTAATGCACAAGTTAAAACAGCAATACGCATGGCAGAAAATAACATAACAGGGCACTCCTCGTGCAATTTCCTTAAAGATACAGTCCTTAAATCCGTTGAACAATCATTTGGCGCCGGGCTGAAATTCTACATTACAATAACGATCTCGGATTTAGGTAAATTTATTATCCCTCGGAAAACCACGCGGGGCCATTCGGCCGGCACTTGCGCGTTTTCCGATCCATTCAGCCAGATCGGTTTGATTGCGCGTGCGCCCCGCCGGATCAAGCCAGCTTAGACCATCGGCTAAATTAAAGGTGGTAATATCGGACAGCCCGCCATCTTTATATTTCTGCAACCGAACACCTTTGCCACGGCCCATTTCGGGCAATTCCGCGATAGGAAATACCAAAACCTTGCGGTTTTCACCAACACAGGAAATGTGATCTCCCGCCACCGCGCAACAAACCAACGCGCGCGTTTCGCCCCGAACATTCAGCACCTGTTTGCCCGTGCGCGTTTGGGCAATCACATCACTTTCTGCCACCAAAAACCCGTCACCAGCTGTCGAAGCAACCAGCAGTTTGCGTGCTGGTTTGTGGATAAACAGATCAATAATTTCGGCCTCATTGGGCAAGTCAACCATCAGGCGCAGCGGCTCTCCCATACCGCGCCCACCGGGAAGGCTGGCCGCAGACAAAGTGTAAAACCGCCCATTGCTGCCAAAAACCAACAACCGGTCCGTGGTTTCGGCATGCAACATAAACCGTGCCTCATCCCCGTCTTTAAACTTCAACTCACGGTTTAAATCGACATGACCTGACATCGCCCTGATCCAGCCCATTTTAGAGCAAACCACCGTAATCGGTTCGCGATCAATCATCGCCTCGATCGGCACATCTTCGATAACGCCCGCCTCGGCAAACAGGCTGCGGCGGGCGCCACCTTCGGAATTGCGGCCAAATATTTTACGGGTTTCGCACAGTTGTGCGGAAATCCGCGCCCATTGCAGGCCTTCGTCATCCAGCAAATCTTCTATCTTGGCGCGTTCGATCATTAACGCATCGCGCTCGCGAACCAGCTCGATTTCTTCAAGCCGGCGCAGGCTACGAAGGCGCATATTCAAAATTGCGTCAACCTGAACTTCGCTCAGAGACGGCACTTCATTTTCGCCCACAGGACCACGGCCCGAGAATGGCGAAACATAATCGGTCTCGGATATGGCGCGCACATGTGGAGCGGCCCAGTTTTCAAACATCAATGCGCGTTTTGGCGCATCATCATACCGGATAATATCGATCACCCGATCCAGATTAAGGAACGCAACAATAAAACCTTCCAGCACCTCAAGGCGGTGATCAATCTTGTCCATCCGGTGCTTTGAGCGGCGCAGCAACACCTCACGACGATGATCCAGAAAGGCGCGCAAAACCTCTTTTAGACTGCACACTTTGGGCGTTAAACCGTCAATCAGAACGTTCATATTCAAGCTGAAACGCACTTCCAGATCCGAGGCCTTAAACAGCATCCCCATCAAAATATCGGGGTCAACATTTTTGCTGCGTGGCTCCAGAACCAGCCGGATATCTTCGGCGCTTTCATCGCGCACATCGGCCAGAATGGGCAGCTTTTTCAACTGGATCAGCTCGGCCAGTTTTTCGATTAGCCTGGATTTTTGCACCTGATAAGGAATTTCAGTAACAATAATCTGCCACTGGCCCCGCGCCAGTTGTTCAACCTCGTATTTCGCGCGCAACCGGAATGATCCGCGACCCGTGCGGTAAGCTTGCAGAATGTTTTCTTTCGGCTCGACAATCGTGCCACCTGTCGGAAAATCGGGGCCGGGAATATATTCCAGCAATGTTTCGTCGCGCAGATTGGGCGTCTTGATCATGTGCAAACAGGCGTTGCACAATTCCTCGATATTATGCGGCGGAATATTGGTCGCCATGCCCACGGCAATACCGGTCGATCCATTGGCCAATAGATTTGGAAAACTGGCGGGCAGCACCACGGGCTCGGTCAGGGTGCCGTCATAATTCTCGCGAAAATCAACAGCGTCTTCGGACAAACCTTCCAGCAAAGCCTCGGCCGCCGCCGTCATCCGCGCTTCGGTATATCTTGCTGCGGCCGGGTTATCGCCATCAATATTGCCAAAGTTTCCCTGCCCGTCAACCAACGGATAACGCACATTAAAATCCTGCGCCAATCGCGCCATGGCATCATAAATCGCGGCATCACCATGCGGGTGATAGTTGCCCATCACATCACCGGAAATCTTGGCCGATTTACGAAAACCGCCTGCTGGATGCAATTTCAATTCCCGCATTGCATATAAAATGCGTCGATGCACAGGTTTCAGCCCGTCACGCGCATCCGGCAGCGCGCGGTGCATGATGGTCGACAAGGCATAAGTCAAATACCGATCCCCCAGCGCGCGGTGCAAGGGTTCGGTTATTTCGCCGGGTTTATTTTCTGAAAGCGGGTCACTCATGGGGCCGTGATAACCGTGCCACAGCTTTGGGGCAAGAAACAAAGCACAACTTTACGCTGGGTGTGTAAATCTTGTATTATACGAATCATAAATAAAGAGTTCGGGCAGCTGCTTGCCCTTGGGGTGGATTAAAATGATACGGTTAACTTTGTTTCTAGGCGGTCTGATTTGGGCCGTAATGGCATTTTCACCAGAGCTGGAAAGCCCTGTGTTTACGGAAATAGCCGCAGTCAGCGAACCCG
>CAYYXZ010000101.1:0-3812 GCA_964475715.1 uncultured Marinosulfonomonas sp.
CAAGATACCGGATCCAGATTGGGATAAGGGCGCGGCGCATGTGCTGGCGATGATCAACAGCATCTGGTTGAAACACCGGCTGTTGCAACAGATAGCTGATCTGGAAAGCCGGTTGCGTGATGCCTCGGCCAAGTCTGCAAAAGCCAAGTCTGCAAAAATAGGCGATAATCACGGACCGCCGCTGGATGATCCGCCACTGGCGGCCGAGGTCACGATTATCTGGGATCCTTTGCAGGAATTAAAACAGGAACTGAAGGCGGAAAAGCCAAACAAGGCCCGGGTTAAGGCATGGGCAAAGAAGCTGGGCCTGATTGCGATAGAGATTGCCAAATATGTGGGGAATAAAGCGGATGAATTTGTTACGGCTGGGGTTGTTGCAGCCGGCACAACGGCAGTTGTTGCCGCAGTTGGTGCATTTGTTGTGTGGTATGGCGGATTCGGCGCAACTGAAACGGCAACGATTGCCGATGATATTGCCCAGATTGCAAAATCGGCGCTGCGCTGGGCTGGGTCTGTGAAATGACGGGTTTACAGCTGCCTTAACCGCGACCAAAGGCAATCCGCCAAACCACGAACAGATTCGAATCCACACCCCAAAGATCCGGCTTGCGTCTATAGTCGATGGCGCAAAATGTCGCGGTTTTTGTAAATATCGGTGATCCCTTAGCAATTGAGCCATGCTTTTTTGCGCATAGCGGCTTGCCCCGTCATAATGGCTCTGCTAAACCCTGCTCGGAATTAGGTGCATGCATGAAATCTGCACCAAGGTTGTTCGCTGTTATTTTTTGCAGGGAACTCTAGACAGCGAAAAGGGGTGGACGTGTCTGAAACAGCTTCAATTTCATCTGGTATCGCCAAGCGCTATGCCAAGGCTATTTTTAATCTGGCCGTTGAGGGCAAGAAGCTAAAGGCGCTGGAGGGCGATGTTAATGCGCTTGATGCAGCCCTTGCCGATAGTGCCGATTTAGGCGCGCTGATCAATTCGCCGATTTACACCCGCGCGCAACAAGCCGCGGCAATCACGGCGATTGCAACCAAAATGAAACTCTCGCCCATCGTGAAAAATGCGCTGGGTCTGATGGCCGGTAAACGGCGTCTTTTTGTGCTGCCCCATCTGGTGGTCGCGCTTCGTGATCTGATCGCGATTGAAAAAGGCGAAATTACAGCCGAGGTTACTTCTGCCAAGAAGCTGACCAAGGCGCAAAGTGACAAGCTGGCCAAAACACTGTCGGCCAACACTGGCAAAACTGTTATTATCAAAGCTGCCGTTGATGAAACTCTCATCGGCGGTTTAATCGTTAAACTGGGCTCGAAAATGATTGACACATCAATCAAGGCCCATCTTGGCAACCTGCAAAATGCAATGAAAGAGGTCGGATAATGGGCATCCAAGCAGCCGAAATTTCTGCGATCCTTAAGGATCAGATCAAGAACTTTGGCAAAGAGGCCGAAATGGCCGAAGTCGGCCGTGTGCTATCCGTTGGTGACGGTATCGCGCGGGTTTATGGGCTGGATAATATCCAGGCCGGTGAAATGGTTGAATTCCCCGGTGGTATCCGCGGAATGGCGCTGAACCTTGAGACTGACAATGTTGGTATTGTTATTTTCGGCTCGGATCGTGACATCAAAGAAGGTGACATCGTCAAGCGGACAAAATCCATTGTGGATGTTCCGGTTGGTGACGAGCTGCTGGGCCGTGTTGTTGACGGTTTGGGCAATGCGATTGACGGCAAGGGGCCGATCAAGACCAAGAAGCGCGCGATTGCTGACGCCAAAGCGCCGGGCATTATCCCGCGTAAATCGGTGCATGAGCCAATGGCGACCGGCCTGAAATCTGTGGATGCGATGATCCCGATTGGCCGTGGTCAGCGCGAGCTGATTATTGGTGATCGCCAAACTGGCAAAACCGCCGTGGCGCTGGATGCGATCCTGAACCAGAAGTCGTATAATGACGCGGCTAAAAATGAATATGATAAGCTGTACTGTATCTATGTGGCGATCGGGCAAAAGCGCTCGACTGTTGCGCAGTTGGTTAAGAAACTGGAAGAATCTGGTGCGATTGAATACACAACTGTTGTGGCCGCAACCGCTTCTGATCCGGCCCCGATGCAGTTTTTGGCACCTTACGCCGCCACCGCGATGGCCGAGCATTTCCGCGATAATGGCCGCCACGCGCTGATCATTTATGATGATCTCTCCAAGCAAGCGGTGTCTTATCGTCAAATGTCGTTGTTGCTGCGCCGTCCACCGGGCCGCGAAGCATACCCTGGCGACGTTTTCTATCTGCACTCAAGATTGCTGGAGCGTTCATCAAAACTGAATGCGGATTTCGGGTCCGGTTCGTTGACCGCGCTGCCAATTATCGAAACCCAGGGCGGCGACGTTTCGGCCTTTATTCCTACAAACGTGATTTCGATCACCGACGGGCAGATTTTCCTTGAAACCGAACTGTTTTACCAAGGCATCCGCCCGGCTGTAAACACAGGTCTGTCGGTTTCTCGGGTTGGATCCAGCGCGCAAACCAACGCGATGAAATCTGTGGCCGGTCCGGTTAAACTGGAATTGGCGCAGTACCGCGAAATGGCGGCGTTCGCGCAGTTCGGATCTGATCTGGATGCGGCAACCCAAGCCATGCTTAACCGTGGTGCGCGTTTGACCGAATTGATGAAGCAGCCGCAATATTCGCCGTTAACCAACGCCGAAATCGTGCTGGTGATTTATGCGGGCACCAAAGGTTATCTGGACAAGATCGACGTAAAAGAAGTTGGTCGTTACGAGGCCGGTTTGCTAAAGCATCTGCGTCAGAATCATACTGATTTGTTGACTGAAATCACCGATAAAGATCCAAAGATCAAAGGTGAGATCGAGGTCAAGATCAAGGCGGCTCTGGATGAATTCGCAGCGGATTTCGCTTAATTTAAATGGCTTGAAGGGTGGGATTGGTAAATGCCAAATCTTAAGGACCTAAAAAACCGGATCAGTAGCGTCAAGAACACGCGCAAGATCACCAAAGCCATGCAAATGGTTGCCGCAGCGAAACTTCGCCGTGCGCAAGAAGCAGCAGAAGCAGGGCGCCCCTATGCGCTGCGGATGAATGCGGTTCTGGGCACTCTGGCGGCTTCGGCTGGTGATTCTGAATCGGCTCCAAAACTGCTTGTGGGCAGCGGTGCTGACAAAGTGCATCTTTTGATCGTAATGACCGGTGAACGCGGGCTTTGTGGCGGGTTTAACTCGTCGATTGTCCGCATGGCGCGCGCCAAGGCACAAGAGCTTGCGCGTGACGGCAAAGACGTAAAAATGATTACAGTTGGCAAAAAAGGCCGTGATCAGCTAAAGCGTGAATATGGTGATATTATCATTAACCATGTTGATCTGACCGAAGTAAAACGGGTTGGATACGCCAATGCACATGAGATCGCTACGGACGTTTTAGGCCGCTTTGACAGCAGTGAATTTGATGTGGCAACGATTTTCTACAGCAGATTCGTGAATGTTGCGGTGCAAAAGCCGACGACGCAGCAAATTATTCCGGCGCAGTTCGAGGTATCTGGCGATGCCCCAAGCAGCACGCTTTATGAGTATGAGCCGAGCGAGGCGGAGATTTTGAAAGAGCTGTTGCCGCGCGGTGTGGCGACGCAAATTTTTGCCGCCCTGCTGGAAAACGGCGCATCCGAGCAAGGCGCGCGGATGAGCGCGATGGACAATGCAACACGTAACGCTGGCGACATGATTGATGATCTGACGATCGAGTATAACCGCTCGCGTCAGGCTGTGATCACAAACGAGCTGATTGAAATTATTTCGGGTGCGGA
>CAYYXZ010000101.1:3912-6968 GCA_964475715.1 uncultured Marinosulfonomonas sp.
GCTCGCGTCAGGCTGTGATCACAAACGAGCTGATTGAAATTATTTCGGGTGCGGAAGCACTCTAATAGACGCGGAGAGATAACATGGCGAAAGCAAAAGCGAAAGCAACTGGCAAGGTCACTCAGGTGATCGGCGCGGTTGTCGACGTTCAGTTCACGGGCGATTTGCCTGCGATTTTGAATGCGGTAATTACCAATAACAACGGCAAAGATCTGGTGATGGAAGTTGCCCAGCATCTGGGCGAAAGCACTGTGCGTTGCATTGCGATGGACGGCACCGAAGGTCTGGTGCGTGGCGAAGGTGTCACCGATACGGGCGAGCCGATTTTAATGCCGGTTGGTCCTGGAACGCTGGGTCGGATCATGAACGTGATTGGCGAGCCTGTGGACGAAAAAGGCCCGATTAAATGCAAGGTCCGTCGTTCGATCCATCAGGATGCTCCGTCGTTTGCCGATCAGTCCACCGAGGCTGTGATTATGATCACCGGCATTAAGGTTATCGACCTGCTGGCGCCTTACACCAAGGGTGGTAAAATTGGTCTGTTCGGCGGTGCCGGTGTGGGCAAAACCGTTTTGATCATGGAATTGATCAACAACATCGCCAAAGTGCACTCGGGTCTGTCGGTATTTGCCGGTGTTGGCGAGCGGACGCGCGAAGGTAATGACCTTTATTACGAAATGATCGAATCCGGTGTTATCAACCCCGATAATCTGGAAGAATCCAAAATCGCGCTGGTTTATGGCCAGATGAACGAGCCTCCCGGTGCGCGGATGCGTGTCGCGCTTTCGGGTCTGACAATCGCCGAGCAATTCCGCGATGAAACCGGCGCTGACGTGCTGTTCTTTGTTGATAACATTTTCCGCTTCACCCAAGCTGGCTCGGAAGTTTCAGCCCTGTTGGGTCGTATTCCATCAGCGGTGGGTTACCAGCCAACATTGGCCACCGACATGGGGCAAATGCAGGAGCGTATTTCGTCAACCAAATCCGGCTCGATCACTTCGGTTCAGGCGATTTATGTGCCCGCCGATGACCTTACCGATCCGGCGCCTGCGACATCGTTTGCCCACTTGGATGCGACAACCGTGCTTGACCGTTCAATCTCGGAGCTGGGGATTTATCCGGCCGTGGATCCGCTTGGATCGACTTCGCGTCTGCTTGATCCTGCGATCATCGGCGAGGAACATTACAAGGTTGCCACCGACGTTCAGCAAGTCCTGCAACGCTATAAAAGCTTGCAAGACATCATCGCCATTCTTGGCATGGACGAGCTGAGTGAAGAAGATAAACTGGCTGTGGCCCGGGCCCGTAAAATCCAGCGTTTCCTTAGCCAACCGTTTGATGTTGCTAAAGTATTTACTGGCTTTGACGGCAAACAGGTTTCTCTGGAAGATACAATCGCATCATTCAAAGCTGTTGTGGCGGGTGAATATGACCACCTGCCAGAGGGCGCTTTCTACATGGTTGGCGGTATCGACGAAGTGATTGCCAAAGCTGAAAAAATGGCCGCTGACGCAGCTTAAATGGAGGCCAATATGGCTGATACTATGCAATTTGATCTGGTCTCTCCCGAAGGCAGCCTTGCGTCGCTTCAGGTGGTTTCCGTGCAAATTCCGGCGACCAACGGCACCATGACTGTGATGCCGAACCACTCGGCGCTTTTAACGACATTGATGCCGGGAAAAATTAAGATAAAGGGCCCGGATGGCGAAAACGATTTTGTTGTCACCGGTGGCTTTGCCGATATTTCATCCGAAGGAATTTCGGTTCTGGCAGAGCAGGCGTATTTGGGCTCTGAAGTGACCAAGGCTGATTTGGAACCTGCAATGGATTTTGTCCGCAAGCAGGCTGAAAAGGCCGAGGGTGAAGACAAGAGCGCTGCCACTGTGCTGGTCTCTGATATGGCGCAACTGCTTGATAGTTTGAAATAATCCGCGCGTTTTATCCAGCGCAAACACAATAAATTTTTAATCAAAACCCCGCTATTAATGCGGGGTTTTGTTGTTTGGGTGTCTAGTTTGTGACAGTATTCGTGTATAGATTGCCAAAGAGCGGGGATAAAATGCTAAAAATAAACAGTCGTAATCTAGGCATTCAAAGCGGCTCTGTGGTTTTATTTTCTGATTATGAGCATGATGGAAAAATGTGGTCTGGCAGTGGGTCGCGCAGTTTGCGTGAAATCGTAAAATTCCCCGAGGTGTTTGTTGGCACGCCAATAGTTCAGGCCACGATTTCTATGTGGGATTTTGATCATGGACGCAACCAGCGCGCAGATATTTCGGCCCAGCAGATTGCAAATGACAGGTTTGAATTGGTGTTTAAAACTTGGGATGATACCCGTGTTGCGCGCATTCGTGCCGATTGGATTGCTTTTGGCGAAGTTAAGAGCGACGATGATTGGGACTTCTTGTAGAAACCCTAGCTTTTCTTGCCCCATTTGCTGCCTTTGTAAAGCGGCTTTAGGGTGTTTACATCAAACAGAGATGAAACCGATGCCCCCCCCCAAGTGTTTAAAATTGCTTGGGAAAACAGAGGTGCCAATGGCACAACGCGGATTTTCTTTGCGTCTTTGATGGCCCGGGTTGCTTTGATCGAATCCGTGATCACCAGATGCTTCATTGCCGAGGCCTCGATGCGATCAATCGCGGGTCCAGACAGAACGCCGTGGGTAATATAGGAATGCACCTCGGCCGCGCCCTGTTGCATCAGAACCTCGGCGGCTTTGCAAAGCGTTCCGGCCGTGTCGCAAATATCATCGACGATAATACAGATTTTACCTTCGACATCGCCGATCACTTTCATTTCGGCAATTTCACCGGGTTTGGTGCGGCGTTTATCAACGATGCACAAATCACTGCCGATGCGTTGGTCCAAATAACGAGTTAGTATGATATCCAGTTCCAAACTACCGCGTCGACATAACCAGCGTAGGCGATTGCTCACCGGACTGCCACGTTACTGTCTTTCGACAATAAGCTTTTTTATTTCACCAATGGCTTTTGCGGGGTTCAATCCCTTCGGGCAGGTGTCGGTACAGCTCATGATCGTATGACAGCGAT
>CAYYXZ010000102.1:0-1569 GCA_964475715.1 uncultured Marinosulfonomonas sp.
GCGCCCCATCCGACTGCGCAAGCTCTCTTTAAAAGTTTGCACGCCAATCGAAATCCGGTTTGCACCGCTGTCCAGACAGGCCTTGACCTTTTCGTCGGTGAAATTATGCACTCGCCCCTCAATGGTGATTTCGCAATCGGGTGCCAGCGGCAGGTATTTATGCACAGCCTTTAGCAGTTGGGCCAGCTGGGCGGGATCCAGTGCGCTGGGGGTGCCGCCGCCAAAGTAAACCGCATGGATCGGCCCGTTTGACTGCCACGGCTGATCTTGGCTGCGGCGCATTTCCTCGACCACCATATCAACATAGGTCGGGCCGGAGTCCTTGCGCCAGGCATTTTGGTAAAAGCCGCAAAACAAACAGTGGTTTTCACAAAACGGGATGTGAATGTAGGCCACGGATTTGCCGCTTCGGGGTGTTTGGGCGATTTCATCCCAGATCGCGTTCCAGCGCGGTTGGGGCACGGGCTGCATTCCGACAAAAGGATGCACGGCCCCTTTGGATTTAAACGCATCAACCAGCGGTGTGCCGGTCGGGTTGGCAAAAAACTGTTCCAGCTTGGTGCGGGCGGGGCGGGGTGCTTGGCCGTGTTGCTTGCGTTTATTTTTCGGATCCAACCTGAAAATCCTTTTAATGATGTGTGTTGAATGCCTGGTTTTTTTGCGGTGTCGCGCGGTTGGCGGCTACCAAAAACTGGGTATCTTTTTATCCTTGAAATACGTGCCGTTTTCAAGCGCGAATTTTTCAAATCTGTTGATTTGGCGAAATCGGTGCGGATCGCAAAAAAACCGTCGTTAAAGCACGTCTTTTGCCGCAACACTCATGGCAAATTTTCCATCCTGTTTGTCGACAAACCAGCCCAGTTTATCACGCAAACTCACCACCGATCCGATGATAATAATCGAAGGCCCGGTAAAATTCTCGGCGCTGGATTTCTGGCCAATATCAGCGATGGTGCCGGTGATGATGCGCTGGTTGGGGCGGGTGGCATTATCAATGATCGCCGCGGGTGTGGCCGGATCAACCCCGTGTTTAGCCAAACCATCGGTCAGCAATTTCAACGAGGCAAGCCCCATGTAAACCGCAACCGTTTGCTTGGGGCGCGCCAGCAGATCCCAATCCAGATCAAGCACGCCGTTTTGGCCGTGTGCGGTGATGAAAATGCAGGACTGGGCGTGATCGCGATGTGTTAACGGAATGCCCGCATAAGCCGAGCTGGCCGCCGCCGCCGTAATGCCCGGCACCACCTGAAACGGGATGTTATGCGCGGCGAGGCGCTCAATTTCTTCGCCGCCACGCCCAAAAATAAACGGATCTCCCCCCTTTAGGCGCAGCACGCGTTTACCCTGTTTGGCTAGCTTGACCATTAAGGCACTGATATCGCCTTGAAACATGGTGTGATGATCGGGGCGTTTGCCGACATAAATGCGTTTTGCATCGCGGCGCACCAGTTCCATAATGGCGTCACCCACCAGCCGGTCATAAAGCACCACATCGGCCCGCTGCATCAGGCGAAGCGCGCGAAAGGTTAACAGATCAGGGTCACCGGGACCGGCACCCACCAGAAAAAC
>CAYYXZ010000102.1:1669-6819 GCA_964475715.1 uncultured Marinosulfonomonas sp.
GATTTCAGCGCGAATTTTAGCTGTTTTTCGGCCGCATCTTCATCGCCCGACAGAAAGCTGTCACCAACCGGACCGTCAATCATATTTTCCCAAAACCGGCGGCGTTTGTGGCTGGTTTTGATTTTTTCCAACACCTCGCCACGAAATTTACCCATGAATTTGGCCATCTGCCCATAAGCGGGCGGCAGCAGCGCCTCAAGGCGGGCACGCAAAATACGCGCGATAATCGGCGCTGTGCCACCCGAGCTGATGGCAATCACCAGCGGCGCGCGCTCGACCACTGATCCGGTGCTGAAATCGCTGTATTTGCTGACGCCATCCACATTGGCCAAGGCCCCGGCCTTCTTTGCGCCTTGATGCAGGATTTTGTTGCGGGTTTTGTCGCGAGAGGCACCATAAGCGATGCTTGCGCCTTTGATGTCGTCAACCTTAACGGATCGTTTGTGGTGGGTCAGGTTTTTATCCTGCATCAGTGCTGTGAAATCGTCGCAAAGTTCGGGGTTGAAAACATGCACTTTGGCGCCGGCCATCAGCGCCTGTTTAACGCGGCGCGCGGCCACGATATTGCCGCCATCCACCACAACGGTTTTTGTTCTCAGGTCCAGAAATATTGGAAGAGGCGTCATTTTGCGTTTCTGCTTTCTTTTTGATAAAAGTTTTTACATCTGTCGCCAAAAAAACAGCCCTTGTGAAGGGGGAAATTCATCGCAGCGCCAAAGAGATTTACCCGCTTTTGAAATGCGCCGATTGTCGGGCGTTTTTTTGGAACAGTTTTGTGCGGTATTTTAGCGATGAAAGGGTGATGTGCTCGAAACAATGGAGCCGCGCTTTCAGGCGGGTTTCATCAAATAAAAGCAATGGATTTGTGCGGGCTTTCGATCGCCAGCCGGATTTGCCGAAAAAGGAAAACCGCGTTTCAAATATTACTTTGGACAGGATATTTATAGACTAACGGGTTAACAAATCGGGTTAAATGCCTCAGATTTACCTGCCGTGTTTTGCCCCGCGCCCCAGACGCTCGGCAAATTCGCGCCGCTGATCGGCTGTCATGCTGTCCAGACGTTCTAAAAACAGGCGTTGAGCAATTTGCTGATACTTCAGGCCGGATTCATGATGCTCGATTATCAGTGCGTGAACGGTTTTCCTGTCATAGGTATCGGCCATTAACGCGCTCTGTAAGGCTTGATGTGTCTCGCGCCTTTTGGGTGTTTGGGCCCGCAGTGATTTCATTTCCCGCCGAATTTCCCGGCCAATTGCCTTGCGGTCCTGCCGGCTTAAGGCGCGGGCGTAATGGCTAAAACTTGCGCTGCGTGCCTCGAACGGGCCTTTGGAGGATTTGAATGAATAGACCGCTGTGCCGACGGCACCGATCACCAGTAAATTCAGCGCCAAAGATACCGCCAGCAGGGCTTTTATCCAGCGGCGCATGGGTTTTACGGTTTTTTTGGTTTGATCAGACATGGTTTATCCTTCCCACAATTCAACGTCAAATACCGATACCAGATCCACCAGCTGGCCATTGCCGACCAGATATTTCAGGGTTAAAATGTCCAACCCAGCCGGTTGGCTAAAGCCGATCCAGACCCCGACCAGCGTTGCCGTGGCCATGCCCGCCGCCGCAGGCCAGCCGCCGATCGCGGCCCACAGGGTTGCAAAAATGGTTGCAAAAAACCCTGTAGAATTGTTGTGTAACACCGTCTGAATCTGTGCCTGCACCGGCATGGCAGCATCGGCATCGGCCAAAATACGCGCCATCAGATTATCCGAGGGCAACATGGCCGTTTTGCGCCCGGCTGTAAAATAGGCGTCTAGCCTTGCGTCATTTTTATCTGTCATCACCATATCCCAATTCTGTGCGCTGCCCGGATAATGCAGCCGCCAAGCTGCGTTTGCCCCGCGCGGTCAGGCTTTCGACCGCTTCAACGCTGATTTTCAAAACTTGTGCAATCTGCGGGTTTGTCGCCCCTTGCAGATGGCGCAAAATCACCGCCTGACGTTGTCGGTCGGGCAATGTGGCCAAGGCCGTTTGCAGGGCATCCGCGCGCTCGGCCTCGATCATGCTTTGTGCGGCCGATGGCCTGTTGTCTTCTGGCTCGGCTATGCTGTCAAGCGCCACACCGCGCTTTTTTCGCAACCTGTCCGTGCAAAGATTGCTGACCACACGGTAAAGCCAGGTTGAAACGCGCGCCTCGCCCTGTCGCCAATCGGGCGCGATTTTCCAAAGCCGAAGCATGGCTTCCTGGGCCACATCCTCGGCCTCGGAGCGATCATTCAAAAGCCGCGCCGCATACCCCAAAACCTGCGGCGTCAAGCGCAACATCAAGGCCCGCGCCGCCGCTTTGTCACCATTGGCATAAAGCAAAAGCAGCGCTTCATCCGGTGTGTCAGACATGGTGTCAAAGGGCATTGGCATGATCCTGAAAACCATAAGGCACGGCGTGCAAGGCGGCTACTGTTATTACTCGGATGCATCTTTGCGTTGATGGCGCTTGCCCCATTTGCCTCGCTGTTCGCCGCGCTTGGCAAATTCTTTAGCCGTGAGCGCGCCGTCATTATCGACATCCAGCCGCTCGAATATTCTGTTGCCACCCCGGCTTTTGCCTTTGTGATCGGCTGAAATTTCAGCCGCGCTTAGCATTCCGTCGCCATTGGCGTCTTTGTTTTCGATGATGCGTTTAACGATTTTGGCCGCTATCAGCTTGGCCTGCTCGGCCATTTCGGCCTCGGAGAGTTGGCCGTCATTATTGCTGTCGGCTTTCTTGAAGCGCAATTGCTCGAGATTGGCCATTTCTTCTTTGCTAATTTTGCCGTCCGAATTGGCATCAATATCTTCAAACGCCAGCGCACCTGCGCCAAACGCGCCAAATGCTTTTTGTTTTGCGCTGGCCACACCAAGAGTGCCAACCCCAAGCGCCAACACTACAATCGCGGAAACCCAATATTTCTTTTCCATCACATTTTCCTTTTTCAAAGGGCCGTTGTGGCCGATCTTGTAGGTTAAACGCAAAGCCACCGGGGTTCCGTCGCGGGTTTTGCGAAAAAAATGCGGCTTGTGAAAAAAACCGTGTTGGCATTACAGTCTGGCATCAAAGGGGGCAGCATGGATAAAACGGCAATTCGCAACGCGGCCAGCGTGATTATCGTGCGCGACGGGGCGACAAATCCGCGTATTTTGATGGGGCAGCGCGGGGTCAAGGCTGCGTTTATGCCCAATAAATTTGTCTTTCCGGGCGGGGCTGTGGATCTGGCGGATGGCGGTATAAAACTGGCAACCGGATTGCAGCAAGATTGCACCGCGCGGCTTGGCCATGAAACCGATCCTGCGCTGATCGGGGCAATCACGGCGGCGGCCATTCGCGAGGTTTGGGAAGAAACCGGCCTGATTTTGGGCCAAAGCGGGCCGTGGTCCAAGCCGGTGCCAGCCGATTGGGCAGGCTTTGCCGATGCCGGCTATTTGCCATCGGCCGCCGGTCTTCGGTTTGTGTTTCGGGCCATCACCCCGCCGGGCCGAACGCGCCGGTTTGATGCGCGTTTCTTTATGCTGGACGCCGCACAGGTTTGCGGTGATCTGGATGATTTCAGCCATGCCAGCGACGAGTTAAGCCATTTGCAGTGGATCGGGCTGGACCAGCTGCGCAATTTTGATTTGCCGTTTATTACCGAGGTGGTGATGGCCGAGGTTAGCCGACTGATCCGCAGCGGAGAATGCCCCGACAGAGTGCCGTTTTTTCGAAATGATGATGAGCAAAGCCTGTTTTTGCAGCTGCGTTCAGACCCTAAGCGGCCGATTGGCTGAAAATAACCTGATTGCGGCCATCGGATTTGGCCGAATATAAGGCACGATCGGCGGCCTCGATTAGCTGGTTCACGGTTTGGGCCTGATCGGGCAAGCCGCCCATGGCAACACCGATCGACAGTGAAACCGGAATTTCGGGCTGATTTTTTGCCCACACCACTTTGGCTTGGCTGATCACGTTACACAGCCGCTGGGCCGTTAGGCGGGCCTGATCCAGACGGGTGTCGGGCATCACCACCAAAAATTCCTCGCCGCCAATGCGCGCTACCATGTCGACACTGCGCAAATTATCTGTGAGCCGGTGCGCGACTTCTTTTAAAACCGCATCGCCCGCGCTGTGGCCGTAGGTGTCGTTAACCATTTTGAAATGGTCCAGGTCCAGCACCATAACCGCAAATGAACGGTTTGTGGTTTTGGCGCGCTCGGAAATCCGGGTTAGGTGGGGCAGGGCGTAGCGCCGGTTGTAAAGGCCGGTCAGCGGGTCAATCACCGCCATGCGCAAACCTTCGTGCACGGTTTTGCGCAAGCGGTCGGATTGGCGTTTGCGCTTGATCTGGGTTTTCAGGCGCAGGCTTAATTCTTCGGGGCTAAAGCCGTCAAACAATAAATCATTCGCCCCCAGATCCAGCGCCGAGGCTGATTTCTCGTGGCCGTTTTTAGGGGCTACCATAATAATTGCGCTGTAGCGCGTTGCAGGCCGGCTGCGCAATTCCGACAGCAGGCGCAAGCCGTCATCGGGTTTGGCCAGATCGCAAGAGATGATAAATACTTCCGGGTATTGATTATCGGGCATTGCCACCAACGCTTTTTCTTTGGGGATTACAGCGATATTGGCATCCAGATTTTCCGCCACGGAATGCTTCCAGCCCAGCGCTGTTTTATTTTCAGCCGCAATCATTGCAACGGTTGCGGGGGGTGAAAATTCTGCGGGGCTTTCGGCAAAGCCCAGATCACGGCTGGTGCTTTCGCGCAGGCGCAGCTCTTCTTCTGTGTCGCGTGCCCTTAACAGGCTGCGCACCCGGGCCAGCAAGGTCAGCTCGTCCATCGGTTTGGTCATGAAATCATCGGCGCCGGCGCGCAATGCGTTGATTTTGGCACTGTCGTTACTTTGAGACGTAACAATAATAATCGGAATATGCGCGGTTTGAGGGTTGCTTTTCAAGGCGGCACAGACCGCAACCCCGTCCATATCCGACATCATCAGATCAAGCAGGATCAGATCGGGCGCATCTTTAATGGCCCGCTCAATGGTTTCGTGGCCACCCGAGGCTTGCAAAATCTGATAGCACGCTTCCATCAGCGTTACCTTCATAACGATGCGATTGGTCGCAACATCATCCGCTATCAGAATTTT
>CAYYXZ010000103.1:0-6743 GCA_964475715.1 uncultured Marinosulfonomonas sp.
GCATGCGTCAACGCGTGGTTATCGCGATGGCATTGGCTTGCGAGCCGCGCGTGTAGATCTCGGATGACCCCAAAACATAAAAAAAAAAAACTATTCAGGCCGAAATTCTGGCCCTGATTGACCGCCTTAAACGCGAAACCGGCACCGCGGTTCTGTTTATCACCCACGATATGGCCGTGGTGGCGCAAATGGCGGACCGGGTTGTGGTAATGTTTCGCGGAAATATGGTCGAAGAAGGCAGCGTAATCGATATTTTCGAAAACCCGCAAGAAGACTACACCAAAGCCCTGCTGTCGGCTGTTCCCAGACTGGGCGAGATGAAGGGAAAATCGGCGCCTGAGCCAATGCGAATTCTGGGCGAGGAAAACCCCAATGCGGGCAAGCCGATTATTGCCAGCGACAAGGTTCTGCTCGAGGTGAAAAACCTTGTGCAACGCTTCCCCGTCAAAGGCGGTTTTATGCGGCGCACCATTGCAAATGTGCACGCGGTTGAAGATGTATCCTTTCACATCAATGTTGGTGAAACCCTGTCTCTGGTGGGCGAAAGCGGCTGTGGAAAATCGTCTTGCGGGCGCTCGATTATGCGATTGAACGCGCCGCAATCCGGTCAGGTTTTGCTGAATGGCACAGATATTTTATGCTGCACTCCCACCAAAATGCGCAATATCCGGCGCGATATACAGATGGTGTTTCAAGACCCGTTTGCATCGCTCAACCCGCAAATGCGCCTGTCCGATCAGGTGGCCGAGCCGTTGATAAATTATAAAATAGATACCGGATCCGCCCTTCAGGACCGGGTTGCACAACTGTTTGACCGGGTGCATTTGCCCCGAAATTTCATGCGCCGTTATCCGCACGAACTCTCGGGTGGTCAGCGCCAACGGGTGGCAATTGCCCGCGCATTGGCGCTTAATCCCAAACTGATTATCGCCGATGAATCCGTTTCGGCGCTGGATGTCACCGTGCAGGCGCAGGTTTTGAATCTGATGATGGAATTGCAATCCGATCTGGGCATTTCCTTTCTGTTTATCAGCCACGATATGGCCGTGGTTGAACGGGTCAGCCACCGAACCGCGGTGATGTATCTGGGCCGCATCGTTGAAATCGGCCCGCGCGCGGCCGTGTTTGAAAACCCACAGCATGAATACACCCGCAGCTTGCTTTCAGCGGTTCCGATTCCTGATCCGCGCATTCGAAAATTGGAAACAGATTTGAATTTCAAAACGATTCCGTCACCAATTTTTCCGCTGGATTACGACCCTGGCGCATCAGAATACGAAGAAGTCGACACAGATCACTTTGTATTGAAGTCCTGATCCTTCCGCCCTATACGCGGATCATGCAAAACCCGAGCCAAAACCCGAACCAAAACAGCCCCGAATTACCGCCCGAAATTGCGCGCCGACGCACATTCGCCATCATCAGTCACCCTGATGCGGGCAAAACCACCTTAACGGAAAAATTTCTGCTTTATGGTGGCGCGATCCAGATGGCCGGACAAGTGCGCGCCAAAGGTGAAACACGCCGCACCCGTTCCGATTTTATGAAAATGGAGCAAGAGCGCGGTATCTCGGTTTCGGCATCTGCCATGTCATTTGATTTTGGTGATTTTCGCTTTAATCTGGTCGACACCCCGGGTCACGCGGATTTTTCCGAAGATACTTATCGCACCCTGACGGCGGTGGATGCGGCCGTAATGGTTATTGACGGGGCCAAAGGTATCGAGAGCCAGACCCAGAAACTGTTTGAAGTTTGCCGTCTGCGTGATTTACCAATTTTAACCTTTTGCAATAAAATGGATCGTGAAAGCCGCGATACGTTTGAAATCATTGATGAAATTCAGGAAAATCTGGCAATTGATGTCACCCCCGCCAGCTGGCCAATCGGCATGGGGCGTGATTTTATCGGCTGCTATGATCTGTTGAATGACCGGCTGGAGCTGATGGATCGGGCTGACCGAAATAAGGTGGCGCAAAGCGTTCGCATCAACGGTCTGGATGATCCGAAATTGCAGGAACATGTGCCGGCTGATTTGTTGGAAAAGCTGCGCGAAGAAGTTGAAATGGTGCGTGAATTAATGCCGCCAATGGATATCAAGGCCCTGCATGAAGGCACTCTGACGCCGATCTGGTTTGGCTCGGCGATCAATTCATTTGGCGTTCAGGAATTGATGAATGGCATCGCCCAATACGCCCCCGTGCCCCAACCGCAAAGCGCCCTGCCCCGCGATATGCGCCCTGAAGAAAAGAAAGTTAGCGGTTTTGTTTTCAAAGTTCAGGCCAATATGGACCCAAAACACCGCGACCGCGTTGCCTTTGTGCGGATCGCCTCGGGCCATTTTAAACGCGGTATGAAACTGACCCATGTGCGGGCTAAAAAGCAAATGGCGATCAGCAATCCGGTGCTATTTTTAGCCGCCGACCGCGAATTGGCCCATGAGGCGTGGGCCGGCGATATCATCGGCATCCCCAACCACGGCCAATTGCGCATCGGTGACACCTTGACTGAGGGCGAAAATTTGCGCGTCACCGGCATTCCGTCTTTTGCGCCTGAATTGTTGCAAACCGTGCGCGCGACCGACCCGCTTAAATCCAAACATCTGGAAAAGGCGCTGATGCAATTTGCCGAAGAAGGTGCGGCCAAAGTGTTCAAGCCGATGATCGGTTCGGGCTATATTGTCGGCGTGGTCGGGGCTTTGCAATTTGAGGTTCTGGCCAGCCGAATCGAGCTGGAATATAATTTACCGGTCCGCTTTGAGGCCACGCAATATACGTCAGCCCGCTGGGTTTGCGGCGACAAGCCGGATGTGGACAAATTTGCTAATGCCAATCTGGGCCAAATGGCAACCGACAATGATGGCGACCATGTTTATTTGACCCGCCTGCAATGGGATATTGACCGGGTTGTGCGTGATTACCCCGAAATCGGGCTGACAGCCACCAAAGAAATGATGCTCTAAGCTTGCCTTACAAGCGTTAATGTTCCATCAATTTGCATGGTAAAAAATACAGACACTTGGGGGATTGTGGCAACGGTAAAAGCGCCCGTAAAAACCGTGCTGGATTTTGCCGCCTACCATTTGGAATTGGGCGCGGACGTTATCCATATTTATCTGGATGATTCCAACCCGCAATCTTATGCGGCCCTTTCGGATCATCCTAAATTGCGCGTCACCTGTTGTGATGCGGCTTATTGGCAAAAAACTTTTGGCAACAGGCCAGGAAAACAGGAACGTCGTCAAAGCGCCAACGCCATGCACGCCTATAATAAAGCGGCCCAAACTGCGTGGATGACCCATATTGATGTTGATGAATTTTTGCACTCTTCATCTGATTTAGGCACACAACTGGCCCAACTTTGCGCAAATTGCATCACCGCACAGGTGCGCCCAGTCGAGGCCTTAAGTCATGAAACCGGCACAGATTCGCCCGCAACGTATTTCAAAGCCTGCAGCCCCAAACGCCCCCAACGCCTGCGCCAGAGCGCGAAAATTTATCCCGAATATGGTAAATATCTGGACGGCGGTTTTTTAAGCCACAGTAATGGAAAGGTTTTCTTTCGCACCGAAGTTCAGCAGCTATCTATCAGAATTCACAGGGTTTTTATAAATGAAACCAGTAACCCGGGCTTACAGCTTTTAACCGACACCGAGCTTTACCACATGCATGGCGAAACCTGGGAGCACTGGTATGAACACTTCCCTCTACGCTATAAATTCGGGGCCTACAAAGCGGCTCATAAACCAAATATTCCGACCGAAGATGGCGGGGTAAGCCTGCACGATCTGTTCACAGAAATTATTGCAACCCAAGGCAAGCCCGGATTGCAGCAATTTTACAACGCAGTCTGCTGCGCAACCCCGGCATTACGCGCGCGGTTGCAAAAATATGGCCATCTGCGCCAACTTGATCTGGATCTGCCCCGCAAACGCCAGCGCCATTTCCCCGATTGGGCCGGTTGACTGTTTCCATTTTAGCAACAGCCACAAAATAGGGTAAATAAGCCACGTAAATAAGCCAAGACAGCACACACATTGACCACGCGCCTTGTTTTCGCTAAACCCTGCGCGTGGGTTAGTAATGTGGACAACCACGGGCCGTCCGGGTCCAACCCTGTAAAATGCACGTAAACACGCAGAAACACACGGGCCAGAAGTGTCCGCAAACCACGGATACACATGACAAAATTTTCTGATCTAAAACTAAGCCCCAAGGTGTTAAAAGCCATCGAAACTGCGGGTTACGAGACCCCTACCCCAATTCAAGTCGGCGCAATTCCGCCCGCATTGGAGGGGCGCGATGTTTTGGGCATTGCCCAAACCGGAACCGGCAAAACCGCCAGTTTCACCCTGCCAATGATCACCATGCTGTCGCGAGGCCGCGCGCGCGCGCGTATGCCGCGATCTTTGGTGCTGTGCCCGACCCGCGAGTTGGCCGCACAGGTTGCCGATAATTTTGCGGCTTACGCCCAAGGCAGCAAACTGACCAAAGCGCTGCTGATCGGCGGTGTTTCCTTTAAGGAGCAAGACCGGCTGATTGATCGCGGTGTTGATGTTTTAATTGCTACCCCGGGCCGTTTGCTGGATCATTTCGAGCGTGGCAAACTGATGCTTACGGGCGTGCAAATCATGGTGGTCGACGAGGCTGATCGGATGCTTGATATGGGTTTCATCCCCGATATCGAACGCATTTTTGGCCTAACGCCGTTCACCCGCCAAACCCTGTTTTTCAGCGCCACAATGGCCCCTGAAATTGAGCGGATCACCAACACATTCCTGTCCAACCCCGCCAAGATTGAAGTGGCCCGCGCCGCAACCACAAATGAAAATATCAAACAGGCTGTGGTTATGTTTCGCGCCCGCAATAAACGTAACGAGGCCAGCGAGAAGCGCGATCTGTTGCGCAAAATGATCGAAGATGAAGGCAAGGGTTGCACTAATGCGATCATATTCTGCAATCGCAAAGTTGATGTAGATATCGTCGCTAAATCATTGAAAAAGCACAACTATAACGCCGAGCCAATCCACGGAGATCTGGAGCAAAGCCGCCGTATGGAGGTTTTGAAAGGCTTTCGTGATGGCAATATCCGTTTTCTTTGCGCCTCGGATGTTGCGGCGCGCGGGCTTGATATTCCCAATGTAAGTCACATTTTTAACTTTGATGTTCCGAGCCATGCCGAAGACTATGTGCACCGAATCGGGCGCACTGGGCGTGCCGGCAAATCCGGTGTTGCGTTGATGATCTGCTCACCACGCGATGAAAAAAATCTGGATGATGTTGAAAGATTGGTGAAAAACAAAATACCGCGGCGGGGCAACCAACAAGAAGCCGTGCCGGAAACCAAAGACATCAAAACAGAAAAACCAAAGCGTAGCGCGCCCGCCCCAAAAGAAAACAGAGAGCCCGCGACAAAATCAGAGCCCGACACCCGGCAAAAAGTGCAACCGGCTAAAAAGGCTGCTCCGGTCGAGCACAACAAAAACAAACCTAGCGGCAATCAAACCAAAGGCATGGGAAATCATCTGCCTGATTTCATTGCCAAAAGCTTTGATGACCGCCGCACCGGTTAATATCTTCTTCTTTTCTTAAATACCTGCGCCGCAGGCAACCCGACCCCGTCCCCATTTGGAGACGGGGAAACCTGTGCGATTCGCTCTCAGGGCTTAAATCCTGCCGGATTATGCCAAACGGCTGACAATAACCGTCACTTCGGGCTTTTTGCCAATCTCGGCCTGAACCGAGCGACGAACTTCGCGCTTGATTGATTCTTCAATTTTATCGTCATCACACAACGTTTTATGCTCCATCCGCATCAAAACCTGCCCCAGATCCGCCTCAATAATCTCGGCCAAGGGCGCGTTTGATCCACCGGTTTCAGCCAGCCCCATAATTTCAACCCACGGATCCCCCAGCGGCGCATCGTCTTCATCAACAATCACATTTGCCAGCACATGCCCGTTTAGCGCCATGCGAATCCGGTCCCGAACAATCCCGTCCAGCGCCCCATATTGCACGGACCCATCCAGATAAGTGCGCCCGGTTTCCACATGTTCAACCACACGCGGCTTCGTGCCGGAAATATCGGCCATTGAGCCATTCACCAGCACCATCGAGCCACGCCCCAAATCGGCGGCCAACTGCGCATGTTCGCGCAAATGCCGGTGTTCGCCATGCATCGGGATCACCATTTCAGGGTTAACAATATCATGCATCCGCAGCAAATCAGGCCGGTTGGCATGGCCGGAAACGTGGTAAAATCCTTGGCTGTCATCGACAATATCAACCCCCATTTCCGAATAGGCATTCATAATCCGAATCACCCCGCGCTCGTTACCTGGAATGGTTTTCGAGCTGAACAAAAACAGATCGCCCTCGTTCATGCGCATCCCTAAATACTTGCCCCGCGACAGTTGCGCAGATGCGGCGCGCCGCTCGCCTTGGGAGCCTGTCACAATCAGCATCAGGTTGCCACGCGGCAAGTCGCGCGCCTCTTCAACCGGGATGGTTTTGGGGAATTTCCCAATAACTCCAGTCTCTTCGCCAGCCGCAACCATACGCTGCATCGCGCGCCCCAGCAGGCAAACAGAACGTCCCGCAGCAATCCCTGCTTCGGCCAGCGTTTTCAGGCGCGCAATATTGGAAGCAAATGTCGTGTCCACCACCATGCCCTTGGCCGATGAAACCAGCTTGGTTATTTCGGGGGCGACTGTGGCCTCGGAACGTCCCTCATGGCGCGAAAACACG
>CAYYXZ010000104.1:0-6703 GCA_964475715.1 uncultured Marinosulfonomonas sp.
GCCGAGGCGCTGATTGTCGATGTGGATGGCTATGAAGGCCCGCTGGATTTGTTGTTGACGCTGTCGCGCACCCAAAAGGTGGATTTGCGCAAGATTTCCGTGCTTGCTCTGGCCGAGCAATATTTGAAATTTATCAACAATGCCAAAGAATTACGCATTGAACTTGCCGCAGAATATTAGGTGATGGCCGCTTGGCTGGCATTTTTGAAATCACGGCTTTTGCTGCCACCTGATCCCGATGAGGAAGGCCCCTCGGGCGCAGAGCTGGCCGCGCATTTGGCCTTTCAGCTGGAACGTCTGGCCGCGATGCGCGATGCGGCCGCCAAGCTGATGGCGCGTGATCAACTGGGGCGCAATTTCTTCGTCCGTGGCCTGCCCGAAGACGTCACCCGCATTCGCCGTGTCACCTACACCGCCAGTTTGCTGGACCTGATGCAGGCCTATGCGCGCAGCCGCACCAAGGATGAATTTCGCCCCTTTGTGATGGATCGCGATGCGGTGATGGCGCTGGAGCAGGCGCTGGCGCGGATGCGCGGGCTGATCGGTTATGCGGGCGACTGGACCGGGCTGGAAAGTTATCTGCCCGATGGCTGGCAAACCGACCCCGCCAAACGGCGCAGCGCCACCGCGGCCAATTTTGTGGCCGCGCTTGAGCTGGCCAAAATCGGCCAGATTGAAATTCGTCAGGGCGCGGCATTTGCCTCGATCCAGATCCGTAAAAAAGGCCCGCAATAATGGCGCAAGATACAGAAATTGAAGAAAGCCTGTTTGAGGCCCCGTCGATGGCCGCCCAAGAGCGCATGGTCGAGGCGATTTTATTTGCCACAACCGAACCTGTGAGCGTGAAGGAAATGGCTGACCGGATGCCGCATGGCGCAGACCCGGCCGAGGCGATTATGCGGCTGCGAAAGCGCTACGAGGGGCGCGGGGTTTGTTTGGTTCGCGTGGGCGATGCCTGGGCGATGCGCACGGCGGCCGATCTGGGTTTTTTAATGCAGCGCGAAACAGTTGAAACGCGCAAATTATCGCGGGCCGCCATTGAAACTTTGGCAATTATTGCGTATCATCAGCCCGCTACCCGCGCCGAAATCGAAGAAATTCGCGGTGTTTCGGTTAGCCGTGGCACGGTTGACCAGTTGCTGGAAATGGAGTGGATCCGGTTTGGGCGGCGGCGCATGACGCCCGGACGCCCCGTGACTTTTGTGGTGACGGCCGGATTTCTAGACCATTTCGGCCTAGAAAATGCGCGCGATCTGCCGGGGCTAAAAGAGCTGCGCTCGGCCGGATTGCTGGAAAGCAGACCGCTGGCCGGGGCCATGCCGACAAGCGGTGAAGACAGCGAAGATGACGGCGGTGGGGATGACGCCGTTTCACAAAGCGAAATGTTTGAAGAATAGGAGAAGTTTGCTATGAATATGAACCAGATTATCAGCATGGTTGTGCGTATGGTCGCGCGAAAAGCCATCAGCAAGGGCATTAACAAAGGCATGAACATGGCCAGCTCGGGCAATAAAACGGGTGAGGAAAAGGCACCACAGGAACGCAAACAAACGACTGCAACGACTACAATGGCGCGCAAAATGGCACGCTTGGCGCGGCGCACTGGCCGATTTTAACCCGATGACATGCACCAAATCAATCGCCGAATCATGATATGGTTTGCACTATAATTCAGGTGTGATTCGCAGTATGATTCGGCGCGTGTATTCTACGAATACACAGCCTGATACCTTTTCTGTTTTTGGTTTCAATTTTAAATTAATTCAATGTTTTCCTATAATTACAGGATAGTTACAGGATAATTCAGCCCCCCCTCCCTACGCAGTAATACCGATTGGCAACACAGAATCCACTCGCTAGGCTTCTTGGTAACATATTTGATGTTCACACTTCTGGGAGGAAAATCATGAAACATCTACTTAGCCGCGTGGCTGTGGCCGCGATTGCTGTGTCTTTTGGCGGCCAGGCGATGGCAACCGAGTGGAACGTATCGCTTTGGGGCAAGCAGCGCGCCTTTACCGAGCATGTTGAAAAACTGGCCGAGCTGGTTTCAGAAAAAACAAACGGTGAATTTACGCTAAATATTTCCTACGGTGGTTTGTCCAAGAACAAAGAAAACCTTGACGGTATTTCCATTGGTGCCTTTGAGATGGCCCAATTCTGTGCCGGTTATCACCGCGACAAAAACCCGACCATTACCGTGCTGGAGCTGCCGTTTCTAGGTGTTGCCAATCTGGCCGAGGAAGTCGCTGTGGCCCATGCGGTTTACGCCCACCCTGCCGTTATTGCCGATCTGGCGCGCTGGAATGCCCGCCTGTTGATGACCAGTCCGATGCCGCAATATAACATCGTCGGCACCGGCGAGCCGCGCAGCACTTTGGCCAGCATGGAGGGCATGCGTGTGCGTGCAACCGGCGGAATCGGCCAAGCCTTCAGGGCGATTGGTGCCGTGCCGACATCGGTGACCGCAACCGAGGCTTATAACGCGATGCAAAGCGGTGTGGTTGACACCGTGGCCTTTGCCCAGCACGCTCATTTGGCGTTTCGCACCATTGATATGGCCGATTGGTGGACCGAAAATCTAAACCCCGGCACCGTGAATTGCCCGATTGTGGTTAACACCGATGCTTATGCCGCGCTCTCGGATAGCGAACGCGAAGCACTTGATGGCTCGGTTGACGAAGCCATCGCGCATTACCTTGCCAATTACGAAGCCCTGCTGACCAAATGGGACAGTATTCTGATCGAGCGCGACGTTAAGCGTGTCACGTTTTCGGATGCCGATCTGGCCGAATTCCACAAAGTCGCCGCAGATCCGATCCGCGAGCAATGGATCAAGGATATGAGCGCCCAAGGCATTCCGGCCCAGGAGCTGTATGATCTGGTGATGGACACGCTGGAAAAAGCGCGCAAGTAGGCGATAAAATCAAGCCCCGGTTTAATTCGAGTGCGAATTGGCCAGGGCTTTTTTACTAAATTAGGGGGCCACCGATGGCCGGTTCTGCAAGTATACTTGAGGATGGCTCGCGTCTAAGCCGGCTGGACCGGGCGTTATACCGGCTTGAGGGCAAGATGGCGCTGATCAGCGGTCTGGCGATCTTTTCGTTGGTGATATTGGCCGTGGTATCGGTTGGCGGGCGTAACCTGATGAACGCCCCCCTGCCCGGCTATGTTGACTGGATCGAGCAGGTGATGCCGCTGGTTGCCTTTATGGGCGTGGCCTATACTCAGCGCGATGGTGGCCATATTCGGATGGATATTTTAGTCGGGCAACTGCGTGGGCGTGCCCTGTGGGCTGCCGAATTTATCACCACATTGGCGATGCTAATTCTGGTTATCCTGCTGATCTGGGGCACTTATTCGCATTTTCTGCGCGCATTTGATTTTAACGCGCCACTCTGGAGCCGCGACAGCTCGATTGATATTTCGATCCCGCTGTGGCCCACCAAACTGCTGGCACCGGTGGCGTTTTCGGTGCTGGGTTTTCGCATCGCGATCCAGCTTTGGGGTTACGGGCGCGCCTTTGTGCTGGGGCTGTCTGAGCCGGTTGCGGTGCCGTTGGTGGTCAGTGCCGCGGTGCAAGCTGCACAAGAAGCCGAACATGTTACCGGATTAGATGACGAGGGAACGCGCTGATGGAACCGATTGATATTGGCCTGATCGTTTCAGGTGGCATGTTGGTGCTGGTTGTTTTGGGTATGCGGGTGGCTTTTGCGGCCGGTATGGCCGGTATGGTTGGTCTGGTCTGGATTTTCTGGGCCAAATTTGGCTACGAGCCTGATCAGTTCCTAAAAGCGCTGACGGTTTCGGTCAAGGTGGCCGGCCAGGTGCCGCACTCGAAAATATCGCATCAGGCGCTGTCGTTAATTCCGATTTTCATCCTGATCGGTTATCTGGCCTATTACGCCGGTTTGACCAAAGCATTGTTTGAGGCCGCCAAGCGCTGGGTCGGCTGGCTGCCCGGTGGCATGGCTGTGGCCACGGTGTTTGCAACGGCCGGATTTGCAGCCGTTTCGGGGGCCTCGGTTGCGACATCGGCGGTGTTTGCGCGCATTGCGATCCCGGAAATGTTGAAGGTCGGCTATGACAAACGCTTTGCCGCCGGTGTGGTTGCGGCCGGTGGCACCTTGGCATCGCTGATTCCGCCCTCGGCGATTTTGGTGATCTATGCGATTATTGTCGAGCAAGACGTAGGCATGTTGCTGCTGGCCGGATTTATCCCCGGTATGGTGTCGGCCCTGATTTACGGCGTTCTGATCGTTATTCTGGCGCTGGTCATCCCCAATTTCGGCCCCCCCGTTGGCGGCTACACTTGGGGCGAGCGCTTTAAATCACTGCCACCGGCCGCACCGATTGCGTTTGTCGTGCTTATCATCGTCTTTTTCATCTACAACCCCTTTGGCGGCGATGCGTGGGGCACCCCGACCGAGGGCGGCGCATTGGGGGCTTTTGTGGTGTTCTGCATGGCCGTTTACAAAGGCATGCGCTGGGGCCAGCTAAAAGACGCACTGCTGGAAAGCGCCAAGCTGGCGGTGATGATTTTCACCATCATCTGGGGTGTGTTGATTTATGTGCGGTTCTTGGGTTTTGCCCAGCTGCCCGATGCGTTTTCAAACTGGATTACCGGGCTTGATCAATCGCCGATGCTGACCTTGGTGTTCATCTTGCTGGCCTATGCGGTGCTGGGCATGTTTATGGACGCTATCGGCATGTTGCTGCTAACTTTGCCTGTGGTTTTTCCGGCCGTGATGGCGCTAAATGGCGGCGAATTCGTTTCGGCGGCCGATAGCGCATTTGGCATGTCGGGGCCGATGTGTGCGATCTGGTTTGGCATTCTGGTGGTCAAGATGGCCGAACTTTGCCTGATCACCCCGCCCATCGGGCTGAACTGCTTTGTGGTGGCCGGTGTGCGCGATGATTTAACCGTGCAGGATGTGTTTGTGGGCGTGACTCCGTTCTTTATTGCCGATGGAATTACCATTGCCACCTTGGTTGCTTTTCCAGCGATTGTGCTCTGGTTGCCCAGTCTTGCTATATAGGCCAATATAAAGACAGACGCTAACGAGCTGTTTTTACACGTGTTTTTTTATTTCCTCACTTCAATTGAAAAAGATTGGTGCGCGTAAGCCAATTTTAACCACCGTGTCCTAAACCTGTTTCATAGAAAATATGAAAAAGGGAATTTTGCGTGAAAAACCTTAGCAACAATATTATTGGTCATTTCGCATGACGGCAGTTCTTTCCTTACAAGAGAAGCTTGATTTTGGTGCCGTAAACGCGCTGAAAACCGCGATTGAGGCTCAGGTTGGCAATGATCTGGAGCTCGATGCTTCCGCAGTCAAGCATATGGGGACACTTTGTCTGCAAGTGCTGCTAGCGGCGGCACAAGACTGGTCCAGAACCGGGCATAAATTCCAGATGACAAACACCAGTGAAATCTGCCTGACGCAGCTATCCTTACACGGGTTCAGCCCAGATACATTAACCGGAGGGGCACCAACATGAGCCTGACAATCCTAGCGGTAGACGATAGTCGCACCATCCGCGACATGCTTAACCTGACCTTGAAGCAGGCAGGTTTCACCCCGCATCTGGCCGACGACGGTGTGCACGGGATTGAAGTTCTGGAAGCAATGTCACCGCCGCCTGACGCAATTATCACCGATATCAACATGCCGCGCATGGATGGGTTTGGCTTTATCGAAGCCGTTCGTAAAATTGATAAATTCCGCGCCATTCCTATTTTGGTGCTGACCACCGAAAGTGCGGCAGATCTAAAACAAAGAGCGCGCACCGCCGGTGCAACAGGCTGGATCGTCAAGCCGTTTCAGCCCAAAAAACTGATCCGCGCTTTACATATGGTTACAGGGTAGGAGCATACGATGATGGATGATGTTGATCCAATGGTCGAAATCCGGGCCTCTTTCTTTGTTGAATGCGAGGAATTGCTGGAAAGCCTGCAAGACGGGCTACAAGTTATGGATGACGGCGAAGACGATGACGAAACTATCAATGTGATCTTTCGCGCAGTTCATTCGATTAAGGGTGGTGCCGGTGCTTTTGGTCTGGACGCGCTTGTGCGCTTTGCCCATCAATTTGAAACCGTTTTAGAGGGGGTGCGTAGCGGCACCATTGTGGCTGACCGCTCTGCTGTATCCGTATTTTTTCAATCCGGTGATATTTTAGCCGATCTGGTGCGCGCGGCCCGCGATGATGAAGATGCAAACAATACACAGCTGCAAAAGGTTCTGGACAGTTTAAATGCTATACTTGGCGATCAACCCGAAGAAGAGGAAGAAGTCGATGCAGCGGATTTTCAACCAACAGGGCTTTCACTTGATCTAAATTTAGGTGAGCCATTGGATTTACCTGATTTAGCCAGTCTTTCAGAAGAACCATTAGAGGCTAAGCAGGTGAAAAGTTTTGAGGATGGGTATGCCATCCATTTCGACCCGGACAGCTCATTATATGAAACAGGAAACGAACCCCTACACTTACTTCGTTTACTGCGCGAAATGGGGGAACTGAAGGTAACTTGCGATACTTCGTCCTTACCTCCACTATCAGAACTCAATGCGCAGAAGTCATATTTATCCTGGACTATTCATTTAACGACCGAAGAGGCTGAAGACGAGATCAGGGATATTTTTGATTTTGTTGCTGACCTATGTAATCTCACGATAACGCCACCTGGGCCGGCTGG
>CAYYXZ010000105.1:0-6688 GCA_964475715.1 uncultured Marinosulfonomonas sp.
GGGATGCTGTCAGTGTATTTGCCGGTCATGGGTTTCATTTTGACATTGTGGATGCATTGCAAAGTGATGCCAGTCATGTTGGCGATGGCAATTTAATCGAGGCACCGATGCCCGGTTTGGTCAAGGCGGTGTTTGCCAAGGCAGGGCAGGGCGTTGTGCAAGGTGATAAACTGGCCATTTTGGAAGCCATGAAAATGGAGCACGCATTATTGGCCGTGCGCGATGGCGTTGTGGCCGAGGTGTTGGTGCAAGAGGGCGCGCAAGTGGAGGCCGGGGCGGCTTTGATCCGGTTGCAGGGAGAATAAAAAGATGCCTGCGGCGCAGGTATTTAGGAAAAGAAGAAGGCGGGATGTGGCGATTATTTTGCGTGCCGGGTTCAGCGAATCATTGCCGCGCGCGGGATCGGCGTTAGGCTGCAATCAGGAATTTTATGAGGTATGGCATGACTAATCAGATTGAAATTTTCGAAGTAGGCCCGCGCGATGGTTTGCAAAATGAGGCACGTGCGATCCCTGCCGAGGAAAAGGTTGCGTTGGTTGACAAGTTGTCCGAGGCTGGGTTTCGCCGCATTGAAGTGACGTCTTTTGTGTCACCAAAACGCGTGCCGCAATTGGCCGATGCTGCTGTTGTGATGGCCGGAATTCAAAAGGCGGACGGGGTGGTCTATGCGGCTTTGACGCCAAATATGCAGGGTTACGAGGCCGCGATTGCTGCGCAAGTGGACGAGGTGGCGATTTTTGCCTCGGCCTCGCAAGGCTTTAGCCAGAAAAACATTAACTGTTCAATCGAGGAAAGTTTTGAGCGTTTTGCGCCAATCCTGACGGCCGCGCGCCACGCCGATATTGCTGTGCGCGGTTATGTGTCTTGTGTCACCGATTGCCCCTATGATGGCGCGGTTTCTCCGGATGCGGTGGCCAAGGTGGCGGCCGATTTATTTGCTGCCGGTTGTTACGAAATATCGCTGGGCGACACGCTGGGCCATGGCACGCCCGACACGGTGGCGCGGATGTTGCTGGCCGTGCTAAAAGAAGTTCCGGCGCATCGTTTGGCTGGGCATTTTCACAACACAAATGGCCATGCTTTGGATAATATCGATGCGTCGCTGGCACTGGGGTTGCGGGTGTTTGATGCATCAATCGGTGGTTTGGGCGGCTGCCCGTTTGCACCAGGTTCGGCGGGAAATGTTGCCACCGAGTCTGTGCAGGAACATGTCACCGCGCAAGGCTACACAACCGGTCTGTACAGCGAAATATTGGCCCAAGCCGCTGAAATGGCACATAAAATGCGGGGCTAATCATGGTTGATATTAAAATTGACGGGCGCGGGGTTGCGATGCTCGGCCTGAATAATCCCGACAAACATAATATCCTGACGCCGCAAACCATCGCCGATTTAACGGGTGCGGCGGCCCGTTTGGGGGCGGATCCGGCCGTTCGGGTTGTGGTTTTAAGCGGGGTTGGCAAAAGTTTTTGTGCCGGTGGTGATCTGGGCTGGATGCAAAAGACGATGGCGGCCGATCGTGACACCCGCAACATCGAGGCACGCAAACTGGCGAGCATGTTGCAGGCCTTAAACACCATGCCAAAGCCGCTGATTGGTCGCATTAACGGGCAGGCGTTTGGCGGCGGGGTTGGTTTGATCAGCGTCTGTGATGTGGCCATCGGCATTCGTGGCGCGCGGTTTGGGCTGACGGAAACCAAACTGGGGGTGATTCCGGCGACGATTTCGCCCTACGTTATCGCCCGTATGGGCGAGGCCAAGGCGCGGCGTGTTTTCATGTCTTCGCGCCTGTTTGATGCCGATGAGGCCGTGGCGCTAAACCTGTTGGCGCAGGTGGTCGAGCCCGACTTGCTGGACGCGGCTGTCGAGGTTGAAATTGGAGCCTATCTAAAATGCGCCCCCGGTGCTGTGGCCGATGCCAAGGCTTTGGCGCGCGCTTTGGGGCCGGTGATTGATGATGCGGTGATCGATATGAGCGTTGCGTCATTGGTGGATCGTTGGGAAAGTGACGAAATCAAAGAAGGCATCGCGGCGTTTTTTGAAAAGCGCGATGCAAGTTGGGTGAAATAGCAGGGCAGGGTTCGCGGCGTAAATATCTATTTCTCCGAGGTTTATTAACATTTCACTTTTTTGATGTTACACGCAGCTTATGAGCAGCCTGACTTGCGGTTGACCCTTCGTGCCGGCGGGCGTAAAGCACCAGTAGCAAATGTGCGGCGTTTCGTCGTGTAAGGAGCCACGATTGGACGAGCTGTTAAAAGAATACCTCCCTATTATTATTTTTTTAGGAATGGCAACCGCGCTGGCGGCAATTTTAATACTTGCCGCTTTTATCCTTGGGCCAAACAACCCTGATCCTGAAAAAAATAGCGCCTATGAGTGCGGATTTAACGCTTTTGATGATGCGCGGATGAAATTTGATATGCGGTTTTATCTGGTTGCGATCCTGTTCATTATTTTCAATCTTGCAATTACCTTTTTGTTTCCGTGGGCGCTGGCCTTCAGGGATCTTAGCGATGTCGGGTTTTGGTCAATGATGGTGTTTTTGGCGGTGCTGACCATTGGTTTTGCTTACGCCTGGAAAAAAGGGGCGCTGGAATGGGAGTGATGACAGCTGCCGATCGCCAAGTCGCAACGCGCGCGATGAATGACGCGCTGGCCGACAAGGGTTTTTTGCTGACCTCGACCGACGAAATCATCAATTGGGCCCGCACCGGATCCTTGCACTATATGACAGTTGGTCTGGCCTGTTGCGCGGTTGAAATGATGCACACCTCTATGGCGCGCTATGATATCGAGCGTTACGGCCTTGTGCCGCGCGCCTCGCCGCGCCAATCGGACGTGATGATTGTGGCCGGCACCCTGACCAATAAAATGGCGCCCGCATTGCGCAAGGTTTACGACCAAATGCCCGAGCCGCGTTACGTGATCAGCATGGGCAGCTGCGCCAATAGCGGCGGTTATTATCACTATAGTTATTCGGTGGTGCGTGGTTGCGACCGGATTGTGCCGGTTGATATTTATGTGCCCGGCTGCCCGCCAACGGCCGAAGCGCTGCTTTACGGGGTGTTGCAATTGCAGCGCCGCATCCGGCGCACCGGCACGATTGCGAGGTAGCCAATGTCCAAAGCCATGAACGAGCTTGGCGAGCATATTCAAGGCACGCGCCCCGATGATGTGTTAAGCTGGGATGTTTCGCGTGGCGAGCTGACGGTTTATCTGGATCCGGCGCGGCTGGTTGCATTTGTCGAATTTATTAGAACGGACAACAATTGCAAATTCTCGTCACTGGTTGATATTACGGCCGTTGATTACCCGACGCGCAGCAATCGTTTCGAGCTGGTTTACCATTTTCTGTCAATGTATCAAAATCATCGCATTCGGCTTAAATGTGCTGTGGCCGAGGATAGCAGTATTGCTTCGATCAGCGCGGTGCACCCGTCGGCTGGCTGGTTCGAGCGTGAGGTTTTCGACATGTTTGGTATCCTGTTTTCGGGTCACGCCGATCTGCGCCGCCTGCTGACCGATTACGGCTTTTGCGGGCATCCTTTGCGCAAGGATTTCCCGACAACGGGTTATGTCGAGGTCCGTTATGACGCGCTTGAGAAACGTGTGATTTACGAGCCGGTTTCGCTGGTTCAAGAATACCGCCAGTTTGATTCCGTGTCGCCTTGGGAGGGCGCGAATTATAATCTTTCCGGTGATGAAGACGCAAAAGAGGGCGCGAAATGATCGGGGGTTCCAAATACATTCCGGTCGCGGGTTCAAAATTTGACGACGGATCGGTTGACGCGCGTCAGGGCGAGCAGAAAATCCGCAAATTCAACATTAACTTTGGCCCGCAACACCCCGCAGCGCATGGTGTTTTGCGTATGGTTCTAGAGCTGGACGGCGAGATCGTCGAGCGGGCCGATCCGCATATTGGTTTGCTGCATCGGGGCACTGAAAAGCTGATGGAGAGCCGGACTTATTTGCAATGCACCCCGTTTTTTGACCGGCTGGATTATGTGGCACCGATGAATCAGGAGCACGCCTGGTGTCTGGCGATTGAAAGGCTGACGCAAACCAGCGTGCCGCGCCGCGCTCAATTGATTCGGGTGCTGTTTTGTGAAATTGGTCGCATTTTAAATCACCTGCTGAACATCACCACGCAGGCGCTGAATATTGGTGCCTTAACGCCGCCGCTTTGGGGCTTTGAGCAGCGCGAAATTCTGATGGGGTTTTACGAGCGCGCTTGCGGGGCCCGGCTGCATGCCAATTATTTTCGCCCCGGTGGCGTGCATCAGGATCTGCCGCCCCAACTGATCGAGGATATCGACGATTGGGCTGTGCATGAATTTCCCCGGTTCATGAAAGATCTGGACGAATTGTTAACCGAAAACCGTGTGTTCAAGCAGCGCAATGTCGATATTTGCGTGGTTACGGAAAAAGACATTCTGGATTGGAGTTTCTCGGGGGTAATGGCGCGTGGCAGCGGCCTTGCGTGGGATTTGCGCCGCGCCCAACCCTATGAATGTTATGATGAATTTGAGTTTGAAATTCCGGTGGGCAAGCATGGCGATTGTTTTGACCGCTATCTGTGCCGGATGCAGGAAATGCGCGAAAGTTTGAAAATAATCCGGCAAGCCTGTGAAATGTTGCGCAAAGAATCCGGCGAAGTGCTGACACGCGGCAAATTGGCGCCACCTAAACGGGCCGAAATGAAGACCTCAAAGGAGGCTTTGGATCACCACTTTAAATTGTATTCCGAAGGGTTTCAGGTTCCGGCTGGCGAAGTTTACGCCGCGGTTGAGGCACCAAAAGGCGAGTTTGGCGTGTTTTTGGTGGCGGACGGAACCAACAAACCTTACCGCGTCAAAATTCGGGCACCGGGTTTCTTACATTTGCAGGCTATGGATCATCTTGCCACCGGCCACCAATTGGCCGATGTGGCGGCGATTATCGGCACCATGGATGTGGTTTTCGGGGAGATTGACCGCTAATGCTACGCAGGTTTCAACAGGTTCAACCCGCAGATTTTGCCTTTAACCCCGACAATAACCCCGACAATCGGAAATGGGCGCAGGTAACAAAACGCCTCAAAGGCCATCAGGCCAGTGCGCTCATTACCCTGCTTTTGACGCTTTGGCTGGATAAAGCAGCCGTGAAGAAAATAACGTCAGCACCAAGCTTTTAAAAAGGTAAAAAAGGGTATTTATTAATGTCATTCTTAATCTGGAAAGATATGTGTATGAGTAAGGGAACAAAACGTAGCGATAAAAAATGCGGGCTCGGTTTTTGGGCTGCCATAGCCAGCGATTTTGTGTGTAAAATTAAAATTGGGAACAAACGGGAGACTACAATATGAGCAATGAAAACGAAGAGGGGTTGTTTAATTGCCAGAATATGTGCTGGATTATCGGCGCGCTTTTGGCGATTGCAACCTATATGATTTTAACGGGCCGTTTTGGTTTGGGGGTGATTGTCGCGCTGCTTTTGGCCGTAGCGGTATTGCTAATTTTTGCTGTGTTTCTGCGGCGCCTATTTTGTCAGGGAATGCCGCAGGAGTTTCAAAATTCTGCGCCGGGTTCTGCGCCGGATTCCGAACGTTATGATCAGGATATTGCAGCATCTCCAAGTGCGGTGGTTTCTGTGGCAAGAGGTGGTGCCATGGCGGCTCCGGTGCCAAAGGCAACGCCAAAAGTAACAAGTGCCGATCTTGCGGCATCTGCGGCACCGGTCGCAAGCAAAGCGTCTGCTGCAAAAACGAAATCAACCGCTAAAAAACCCGCTAAAGCAACCACAAAGCCTGCTGTAAAAGCCACGAAACAACCTGTGGCCAAAGATGGCAAACCTGAAATGTTAACAGCGGCCCGCAAGGGTGGGGCGGATGATTTGAAGCTGATCAAAGGTGTTGGGCCGAAACTGGAAGCCATGTTGAATAAAATGGGCTTTTACCATTTCGATCAGGTTGCCGGCTGGCGTGCCAAAGAGGTAAAATGGGTTGATGAAAATCTGCAAGGTTTCAAGGGCCGCGTAAGTCGTGATGCGTGGGTCAAGCAGGCCAAAATTCTGGCCAAAGGCGGCGTTCATGGCGAAAAAACATGAAAAAAAGTGAGTTTAAGATATGACACCGAGCCTTAAGCTGGAGCAAACACTAGCGCGAAAATTGCGTGGTGTGGCCGTGGTTATCACGGCTGCTCTGGGGCTTTGGCTGGCGGCTTGGTGGGTGCATTCCAAATTTGGCGTAACGCCGATATTTACCACAATGTTGAATTTAATCACGATGGTTGCGTTTTTCTGGTGCATGTTTGCCAGCTATCAAATCTGGCGCATTCGCCGTCAGATCAGGGCGCAAGCCAAAGCAGAGGGCAGTCCCCGTGCTTAACAATTCCACCAATTTTTACGGCATGCATAATCGCAGCCTGACCGGTGCGGGGCTGTTATTGCATATCATCGGGCTAAACCCCTATCTCTTTTTTATCAAAAAGGAGACGTTTTATGACTTACATTCGTAACACAATGATTGCGGGCCTGACGGGCCTGACCGTGCTGATAGCCTCAAGCGCAATGGCCGATACGCGCATGCCTCTGGCCAAGGAGCCTCATATTAACCATTCGCTGATGTCTGCCCAGGCGGCGGATAAAATCCGTAAAACCTGCCCGTCGATTTCGGCACGGATCTGGGTTGCTTTGGGCAAGGCAAATG
>CAYYXZ010000106.1:0-6615 GCA_964475715.1 uncultured Marinosulfonomonas sp.
CGTCGGCCATTTTTTTCTCGTGTTATAAAGGGTTCGCGGCCTTTATGGGGCTTGGGCCGTTGCGGATCAAGTGGCGATGTTTTGCGACCGTTTATGGCTATTATCGGGTAATTGTCGGTTAAATTCGGGCTTGTGTCGGGTTAGTGTCGTGGGCATGGTTTGCGCATTCAGACATGTTGGAATCACGAAAACCACCGCAACAGACAACATCGGGATTGATTAATGATTATTCGAAAACTGCGTTTGCAAAAAGGTTGGTCACAGGAGCAGCTGGCCGAAATATCGGGCGTCAGCACCCGCACGATCCAGCGCATCGAACGGGGAAAGAATGCCAGCCTTGAATCTCTGAAATGTCTGGCTGCGGTATTTGAAACTGATTTCAACAACCTGAAAGAGGATACCGAAATGGACAACCAAACCTTATCGAGCAAAGAGCGCGATGCCTTGAAGCAGCTGCATGTCTTTATGAGCAAACAAGACGGGCATTTTGAGAACTCGGGCCTAAGTTATGAAGAGCAGCAGGCCATGGAATATGTGCGTGATATCAAGGGCTTTTACGCCAATCTAGCCAGTTATCTGGCGGTGATATTTGGCTTGTTAATCCTGAACCTGCTGACCAACCCGGGCTATTTCTGGGTGATCTGGCCGGCCCTTGGCTGGGGCCTCGGCATTGTGATGCATGGCCTAAGCGTGTTTGAAATACTGTCGCCTTTTGGCACAGATTGGGAGCAGCGCCAGATCAAAAAACGTTTGCGCCGAAAATAAGCGGGCCAGCATCATTGGTCTGTTGCCAGCGGGTGATGCTGCAAAACCAGCTGCTTTAGCCGCTCTTCCAAAACATGGGTATAAATCTCGGTGCTGGAAATATCGGCATGCCCCAGCAGGGTCTGGATCGAGCGTAAATCGGCACCACCGGCCAGCAAATGCGTGGCAAATGCGTGGCGCAGGGTGTGGGGCGTGACTTTGGCGGGCGAAACACCGCCATGCACGGCCAATTCCTTGATTAGTAAATAAAACCGGTTGCGCGTCATGTGCCCGGATTTTGCGCGCGAGGCAAACAGAAATTTTGAAGGCACCACGCCCTTGGCGGCTGCGATATTTTGCTGTGCGTCGCGCTGTTTTATCCATGCCCCAAGCGCGATTTTGGCCGGCGCAGACAACGGAACCATGCGCTCTTTGCCGCCCTTGCCGCGCACCAAAATCATCCGCGGATCACCGCGCGCGGCCGAAACCGGCAATGAAACCAGCTCGCTCACGCGCATTCCGGTGGCATAAAGCAGCTCCATCAAACAGGTGTTGCGCAGACGATCGCGCCCATGGGTTTGGGCGGCTGCCAGCAGGGCCTCGACTTCACTTACGCTTAAGGTTTTGGGCAAAGATCTGGCCCGCCCCGGACCCTTGATCTGGATCGCCGGATTATCGCTGCGCCAACCTTCCTCAAAGGCAAACCGGTAAAGCCCCTTGATCGACGACAACCGCCGCGCGCGGGTGGATTGGGCCAGCCCTTGGGCCTCGCAATAAATAAGGTAATTTTCAACATCGTCGCGCGCGGCCGAAACGAAATTCCCGCCCTGATCGGTTAGCCAGCCAGCGAAATCCAGCAAATCGCGCCCGTAGGCCGATTGGGTGTTGAGGGCGGCGCCCATTTCAGCGGCAGAGGCTTGCAAATAGGTGCTGATCCAGTGGCGTGCATCCATCGCATCAGCCCCGATGCTCAAGCAACATTAATTGCAAAGCAGCCCGCCTTGCCACATCTTCCATCCCAACAGAACGAAATAAAATCAAAGACTTGCGCGCATTTTCCAAGTCCCCAACGCCGTTTTTAGGAAAGTTGTAAATAGCCCTCAAAATGGCCTCGCCCAATTTTTTATCTCTTAATAACCGGAAATATTTTGCGGGAAGCTCACGGGTCAAAAACGCGTCCCTGATGGTGCCGGCCTTGGCGTTTGGTGCCTCGATTGCGTTTAAATCACCCTTGGCCAATGCCACCAGAAACTTTTCTTTAATCGTGGCAGGTTTAAATTTAGCCGCTACTTTTTCGTAACTTTTCGAAAGCAGACCAATGCGAAAGGCAAGCCGCGCAGCACTGCGTTCGAGCGTCATATCGGCCAGCCCGCTGCCGTAAAGCTCGGCAAAAACCGGCAAAAGTTCGGCGCGTTTCATTTCATCCCAGGCTTTTGGCAAGGTTTTTGCCACCATTTCGGCATTTTTGTCCCCGAAGGCCTGATCAAATTCCTGCACCGCCTTCACCCGATCCCAAATTCCACCCGATGCCGCTGGTTTGCGTTCAGTGTAAAGGCCCAGCAGCAAATTTGCATCAATCGCGCCGCTTCGCGCCAGACGCTCGGCGGCCTCCAGCTGGGGTTTCCAGCCAATATTGCTGCGCAAATCTGCCACGGCAAAAGCGCGCGGCAAGGCGGCGGTGGGGATGGCCTCGCCGATGGCCTCGAACATGCGAAAAGCCAGCGGGGTTATTTGTTCGGGGCGCGGGGGCGCAGCCTCGCCCTCGAACAATTCAGGGTCCAGAAAACGGGCCAATAATGCATCCTCCTCGCTGCTGATAAAATTCAAAACCTTGGCCGTTTCCAATATCACAGCCGCCGCCGCCCAGTCGCCATTGCGCGCCAGACAAAAAACCCGGGCTGGAAATGTGGGCGCGATATCGGGTTTTCGGCGCAGGGTTTCGCAGGCCTTATCTTCGGTTCCGGTTAGCAGGGCCACGTCAAACCAGCGGCGAAATAAATCAGGTGTGTCCGCCCCGGCGCGCTCTAGCAAAGCCTGGGCCTGTTCCAGATTGCCCAGATCAAGCAATTTATCGATTCGGGCCAAAAACAGATCACTTTTGTTCGCAGCATCAATCGGCGCATTCAATTCGGCCAGCAAGATCATTTGCAACAATTCGCGCAACGCAGGCAACGCGCCTGTGGGCATGGTGCCAATTACGTCCGCCAATTCGGCGCTCGGGGTTGCCCCCCAGAAATTGCGCGGCAACCCCGTGACTGAAATCGGCAAAAGCCCGACCGAATCCAACGTCGTTGCCCCTATTTTGGTAACCGTCACATCCTCGACCGAAGCATCGCGGCTTACGTCGGTTTCGCCATTCAGAGGCCCGGAACTGGGTTTTAGCACAGCTGGCGCGGTGACCGTATCGGACAACCAATCTATCGCCGACAAAGGTGCTTGCGCGCTGGCGATGCTGGCTTGGCCAATGATGAAGGCCGATATGATGAAAAACTTTTTATTCAAAATCCAGTGTTACCGGCTGGTTCACCTCTTTTATTTCGGGGGAAAGATCACCCAGATACGCATACCCGATCAGGCCAACAAAGCCCAGCACAAGCAGTAAAACAAGTAGTTTCAGCAATCGCCCCATATCATTCGCCTTATTTTTAATGTCGTCATAAGCTGTAGCTTACAGCTTTTATATATGGTCTTTTTCGAAAATTCACGCCATTGAATAAAATAAATCTGAATTTAAGCGGGGGATGGCCGGTTTGGCGGCGCAGTTAAAGAAAATGATCGTGCTTGTGGGCATGATGGGGGCGGGGAAAACCGCCGTGGGCAAAGCGCTGGCTTTGGCTTTGGCAGCTCCTTTTCTGGATTCGGATGATGAAATTGTCAAAGCTGCGGGGATGTCGATTGCCGAGGTGTTCGCGCGCGATGGCGAAGCGTTTTTCAGGGCGCGCGAAACCGAGGTGATCACGCGGTTGATGAAAGAAGAAATCGGTGTGCTTTCCACGGGTGGCGGGGCTTTTTTGGCTGAAAAAAACCGCGATGTGATCACAAAATCAGGTGTTTCTGTTTGGCTGCGTGCCGATATTGACCTGCTTTGGTCGCGGGTTCGGCGGCGCAACACGCGGCCATTGCTGCGCACAAAAAACCCGCGCCAGACCTTGGCGCAGCTTTGCCAGGCGCGAGAGCCTTTATATGCCAAAGCCAATTTGGTGGTCGATTGCAAGGCGGGTTATTCGATCGAGGATATGGCGACCTCGGTGATCAAGATGTTGGAATGCCGGCCCGATGTTTTAGGAGTTGATGATGATTGATACATTGCGTGTAGAATTGGGCGAGCGTTCATATGATATTAAAATTGGCGATGGTCTAATTTCGCAAGTCGGGGCTGAAATTTTACCGTTTTTGCAGCGGCCGCGCGTGGCTGTCGTAACGGATGAAAATGTGGCCGCGCTGCATTTAGAGGCGCTGCGTTCGGGGTTGGCGGCAGCTGGAATCAAGATGGTTTCTTTGGTTTTACCCGCGGGTGAATCTACCAAGGGTTGGGATCAGTTCAGCCGAACAGTGGAATGGCTGCTGGATCAAAAGGTCGAGCGCCGTGATTTGATTATTGCCTTCGGTGGTGGGGTTATTGGTGATTTGGTCGGGTTTTCAGCGGCTGTTCTGCGTCGTGGTGTTCGATTTGTGCAAATCCCAACATCGCTCTTGGCGCAGGTTGATAGCTCTGTCGGCGGTAAAACCGGAATTAATGCGCCCCAAGGCAAAAATTTAATCGGCGCGTTCTATCAACCTTCGCTTGTGCTGGCCGACATCGGCGTTTTGGGCACATTAACCCCGCGTGATTTTTTGGCAGGCTACGGTGAAGTTGTAAAATATGGCCTGTTGGGGGATTTGCCGTTTTTTGAGTGGCTTGAAAAAAACGGCCCGAAACTGGCGGCGGGTGATATGGAATTGCGCTGCGAGGTTGTGCGCAGATCTTGTCAGGCCAAGGCCGATATTGTGGCGCGTGACGAGACCGAGCAGGGCGATCGGGCGTTGTTAAATCTGGGCCATACATTTTGCCATGCCTTGGAGGCCGCAACCGGGTATTCTGACCGGCTTTTGCATGGTGAAGGGGTCGCGATTGGTTGTGCCTTGGCTTTTGAGGTTTCCGCCCGGCTTGGTTTATGCCCGCAAGAAGATCCCAGTCGGGTTCGGGCGCATATGCGTGACATGGGTTTGAAAGTGGATTTGGCTGATATCAGCGGGGAATTGCCTGATGCAGATGCTTTGATTGCCTTGATGGGGCAGGACAAAAAGGTGGTTGACGGGGCGATAAACTACATCATGGTGCGCGGGATCGGGCAGGCATTTGTAACCGCCGATGTCGATAGGGATGTGGTCAAGGCCGTTTTGAACGCGGCTTTGTCATTACGTTAGGGCGCAGATCTGCATCCTGCGACCAATCATCAGAGCCGCAGGATTTATTGGGTTTGGCGCTAGAACGGAATTTCATCGTCGATGTTGCCGCCGCCACCTTGTTGGTTGCCGCCTTGCTGATTTCCACCTTGCTGGCCACCACCGTAATCGCCGCCGGATGATCCGCCACCATAGCCACCTTGCTGGCCACCACCATAATCGCCGCCGCCACTACCGCCACTGCGACCATCAAGCATTACCAATGTGCCATTGAAACCCGAGAGCACAATTTCGGTCGAGTAGCGATCATTGCCGGATTGATCCTGCCATTTGCGAGTTTGAAGTGCGCCTTCGATATAAACCTTGGAGCCTTTGCGCAGATATTGTTCGCAAACCCGCACCAACCCTTCAGAGAAAATAGCAACGGTGTGCCACTCTGTTTTTTCGCGTTTTTCGCCGGTGTTTTTATCCTTCCAGCTTTCCGACGTGGCAATGCGTAAATTGCAAACCTTGCCGCCGTTCTGGAATGTGCGCACTTCCGGGTCCGCGCCCAGATTGCCAATTAGAATTACCTTGTTTACCGAACCTGCCATTTTCAAATACTCCCGTCGATTCTGTCTGTAAGCTGACTTTCGTTTATACCACGGCAGTATATTGAAAAAGGAGTTAATTTAATGAAAATTTTCCATTAAATGGTGAATCTACTTGTACCCATCTTTTTGTGGCTGTGATCTTGCCATGTGCGTAAATTTTGCGACCCAAACTAGGGTTGGAGATTGTTGGAGTAATTGTTATATTATCTTAAGAGTTTGGTGATCTTTGGGGCGGGGTGTGATGCAAAGTAAAGTCTGGGCTGTTCTGGGGGCGGTGGTCGGCATGTTTTTGTGGGCTGAAATGGTTAGTGCAAAACCGTTGAACCTGTCGACAAAATCACGCGCAGGGTTATTCCTTTCACAAACGTCTGTTTTAGACGGTCGTGCTGCAACACAATATTCCAATTCCGTTCGCTTGCAGCCAAAATCCATAACCATCCCGACAAAAGAAGGCACATTGAAATATGATGGGCGTTATAAAGGCCGTTTTCTGAACATGGCCAAGGCTGCGGCGCGCAAGCACGGGGTTCCCGAAGATTTGTTTCTGCGTCTGATTCAGCAAGAATCAGCTTGGAATCCGCACGCAAAGTCGCATAAAGGCGCATTGGGACTGGCACAATTGATGCCGGCAACCGCGCGCGAGTTGAATGTAAATCCGCACAATCCCAGCGAGAACTTAGAGGGCGGGGCACGATATTTACGCCAACAATACGATCGTTTCGGTTCCTGGCGTCTGGCGCTGGCGGCCTATAATGCAGGGCCGAATGCCGTTAAAAAACATGGCGGGGTTCCGCCGTTCAAGGAAACTAAAAACTATGTTCGCAAAATTTGGGGCAACTAGCGTCAGGACCTATTAATTTTCGGGATTCCCAATTGGCCTGATTTCTGTTTC
>CAYYXZ010000107.1:0-6608 GCA_964475715.1 uncultured Marinosulfonomonas sp.
CATTTTTAAGAAAACGGATATTTAAAATAAAAGGTATACGGCATTTGCGTTCTAAATTTTCGCTCAGATGCATCAAGAAAGTCGGCTCTTTTGTACCGGAATAGTATTATACTGAAACGGATAACCACGTTAGAATATAGCCTGATTCCAGCCGGTAGCGCACCTTGAACTGTCGCTGTGCATTGAACCCCGAGCCAAGCGATCGCGTCAATTGCAATACTATCGTATCCGGTTCAGGGGGCTTTTGGGTTAGCGCGGCTGAAAAACCGAAAAACGTATTAATCTGTGGATATAGCGCCTTGAACAGGGTCTCTTTAGCCGAAAAAATTAAAGTTGCCAGCACATCCGGAGACCAGTTTGTGGCCGCATCAATCAGCTCTCTTTCGCGCTCACACAACACCTGCTGACGCAATGCCGCCAGCGCTTTTCCCGATGCGATTTTTTCAACATCAATACCAAGACCAAGATTTACATTACCCGTCAGAACACAAGCAACACGCCCATCTGTATGGCTAACCGAACCGCGTTGACCTTGGGGCCAGACAGGCGCGCGATTTTCACCAATTTCTACCGCGAGGCTGGCAAGCCCCAATTCTTTTTGCGCAAGCTTAAGCATCATACGACCGGCAAGAAAATCGGCCTTTCGGACATCCACCGCTGTTGCAAGTCTGGCTGGCAGGGCAATGCCAAAATCGTGGAAAAAAGTATCGGCATAGGCGGTTTGGTTTACCTGCCCCTGAAGCAACAGAACATCTTGGATGCCAGAAGAATATTCGTGTGCATTAACAAGAAAATTGTTCGGGGATGGTTCAAAATAAATGGGTCTGAGCGCGCCGGTCGCATTATCAATCTCTTTTTTCAAGCACCCAACCTTAAATGTAAATTGCACTATTCACTGATTTCACCTTGAAAACAGGAGCTCTTAGGCTTTATATCGAAGTTTACCCATATTTACAGCCAACAAAAACCATATTTTGACGGCTTTAAGTAAAACTATAACTTAAGTAATTTTATTGTGAGGCCAGTATGCCCGATTATACACTTGATTGGAGCCAAGCTGGCTCGAACGGAACCTACACAACGGCCTCTGGCAGTGGTTCTATAGATGTGAGCATCTCAACCACAACCAATGCGTCAGGTCGCACTGCAACTGTCAGCTCAGGTGGAAGCCCTTCGGAAGAAGCGTTGTGGGTTAGCAGCTTGAGAGAACCTGTCACAACCACAATGACGTTTGATTCCGCCGTTGAAAACCTGAGCTTCGAGATTTTTGATCTTGATTCCCGCGGCAGCTCTTGGGATGATATGATTACGGTCATTGCAACAGATGCCAGTGGAAATCAGGTCCCTGTCACGTTTTCCAACCTGAACCTGCATTCGGTAGCCAACGGCAACGAAGTGAATGCCGATGGCAGTGCATCTGGTGGTGTTGAAACCTCGGGTGCCGCTGATTCCGTCACGGTAAACATTGCCGGACCGATTGTAAGTCTGACGTTTATTTTTGATAATGGCGAAAGCTCTGCAAATAGCGGTATGTTTGGCGTTAGTGACATCAGCTTTGACGAAGCACCCAATTTTATCGTCGAAGGCACGGCTGGTGATGATTTGATCGGTATGGCCTATGTTGGCGATCCTCAAGGCGATATGGTTGATGGGCTGGATAACGCGCTTGGAAATAACGACGATACAATCCATGCGGGTGCTGGAAATGACACGGTTCTGGCCGGTGTCGGCAATGATACAGTTCTGGCCGGTCTGGGTGACGATACTGTGTATGGCTGGACGGGCGATGATACGCTTTCGGGCGGTGCGGGCAATGACACGCTTGTGGGCGAGGCCGGTAATGATACGCTGCTGGGCGAAGCCGGCAATGACACCCTGATCGGTGGCGCGGGTTCCGACACGATGTCGGGCGGTGCGGATGCCGATACCTTTAGCGGCGTGACCATCGGTGATCTGATTGACGGGGGTGAAGGCGGCGATGATAATGACACGCTGGATCTGACCGGAGCCGCACCTGTCGGTGGCTCGTTGAATGTGGTTTATGACGCGGTTAATCCTGAAAACGGCACGGTTGAATTTCGAGACGAGCATGGCAATGTCGCGGGCACGATGGCGTTTGAAAACATTGAAACGGTGATCCCTTGTTTTACCCCCGGCACATTGATTGCTACAGCCAAAGGCGAACGTGCTGTCGAGGATCTGCGCCAGGGTGACAGAATTATTACCCGCGATAACGGCATTCAGGAAATCTGTTGGATTGGTGCAAAACATCTTGGCGGTCGTGAACTGTTGGCAAAACCGAATTTCCGCCCGATTCTGGTGCCCAAAGGCTCTATGGGCAATGACATGCCTGAACACGACATGCTGCTAAGCCCCAATCACCGCCTGCTGGTTGCTAACGAAAAAGCGGCACTTTATCTGGGCGAGACCGAAGTTTTTGTTTCGGCAAAGCATTTGATTGGCAAGGAAGGCATTCAACAAGTCGACACCACAGGTGTAAATTACATCCACTTTATGTTCGAGCAGCACGAAGTGGTTTTGTCTAACGGTCATTGGAGCGAAAGCTTTCAGCCCGGTGATTTATCGCTCAAAGGTGTTGATACCGCACAACGTTCCGAGATTTTTACATTGTTCCCTGAGCTGGAAAAATCCGAGGGTTTAAGGGCGTATAAATCTTCGCGTTTAACATTAAAACACCACGAAGCGCGGCTTGTTGCCGGATAATGTGATAACATCAGCGGATTGGTTGTCAGCGCGTAAACCTAATCTTCGGCATGATTCAGGATAACACCAAGCAAAGGAATTTGCTTGTCCAGCAACGCTTCTGTTTGCCTGATTTCCTTGTCGGTGGTTTTGCCGCCGCCCACAACAAGCAAAACAGCATCCAAATGCGGCAAACAGGCAACGGCTTTATCACTGGACAACATTGGCGGTAAATCAAAAATCGTCACATCAGGGGCCAGCATATCTTGCATTTCCTCAAGAACATCTGCCGCCATATCGCTTTGCACCAACTCTGCCGCATCATCCGCTTTTTTGCTGTTTAATCCAGCCACAAGGCTTGGCCCCAAACGTAGGAAAAAATCTTCCGGCTCAATCATGCCTGACAAATAATCAGCCATCGAAATATTCCGTTGCAGCCCCAGAACCCGCGCCAAATCCGGTTTGCGCAGATCCATATCCATCAACAAAACTCTGTTCAGTTCAGCACGGGCCAAACTGATTGCAAGATTAGCCGCCACAAATGTTTTGCCGCACCCGTCAGTCGGCGAAGTAATACCAACCCGGTGCCAATTCTTATCACCCAAAGCCTGCATCATCCGCGTGCGTAAAACATCAAAGGCTTTGTGTGCAGGGTCTTTGCGCGCAGCACTTATGACACGGTTTTTTTCAAGAGTGCGGTTATTGAGCTTAACGCTCTCAAAATTGTCCCAATTGTCCAAAGTCACCAGCGCAGTTGATTGCGTTTGAATTTCGCCAATCGGGTCTGTTTGGGGCTTCTCTGTTTTATTTACCATTTTCTGCTCCGGACTTTTTTCTATTGATTGTTTTAAAACCCAAACAAGTTTGCATCAGTTATTGCAGCGCGCACAAATTCTTTTTTCTTTGCAACGGGCTGCCAATCCAGCAATTTTTTGGCATGACTGTTGTCAAACGGTGAATAATGGGCGCGCGATTTCCAATCTTTCAACGATGCATTGTTTAAACCTTTGCGGCGCAATGCGTATTTTTTCAACAGATATTTCATACTACCGCTTAGGTAAAACGCGTGCAATGACCCAGATTTCACCGTAATCCGCGCAGCCAAAGCGTCGTGGATCGCATCAAAATAATCCCGCCCCGTCAACATGGGATCACCGATCAGGTTTACCGATTGGTCAATTGCAGCATCCACTTCGATAATTTTCACCAAAGCCTCGGCCACATCATCAATCAGCACAAACGGCAGTATATTTTTACCACTGCCCCAAATCCGCACCGCGCCGGCCCCGTGCCAGCGCCCAATACCCCAATGTTGCAACGGACCACCCGCGCCAACCACAATGCCGGGCCGCGCTATTGTCAGTGGTAAACCGTCATTTTTGGCCATTTCCAGCAGGCGTTGCTCACACATCGCTTTGGATCGGGCATAAAGGTTACGGTCGGTCATATCCGCACCAAATCCGGTTTTTTCAGTAATCACCTGATCGGCGTCAGACATATCATAAGAGGCAATCGTGCCGGTATAAACAAAGCGCTCAACCCCGGCGGCAAGCGCGGCTTTGGCAATCCCGACAGTGACCCCCACATCATTTTGCAAGCAAGCCTCCCATGTGGAATCAAGCGATTTGCCCAGATGGTAAACCGCCTTGATGTCTTTCATTGCGGCCTGCAATCCGTCGGTATCTTTTAACGAAGCTGACGTTATTTCCACCGCTGCCCCAAGATGGGAAAACGGATTGCTGCTGCCACGGCTTAGAACCCGCACATCATGGCCGCGCGCAACCAAGGTTTCGGTCAGGCGCCGGCCAATAAATCCGGTGCCACCAATTACCAGAATATCGGGTTTGGTTTTACGTTGTTTAGCGGGCTTTTTAACCGGAGCCGTTTTTGGCATCAGTGCAAGAACATCATCAATTGCACGCATAGTTTTCAGCGCAGCATCGCCACTAAAGCGCGCATCCATCGGAGCTCCACTATTAATCGCAGCATAAAACCGCGCAAACGTGCCTTGAAAACTAAGGCCATATGGGCTTTTGCGATAAAGCGAGCTAACTTGCCGTGTGGCATTCACCGCCCCTTCGCGCAAATTCTGCCATGTTAGAGAAAGCTGTTTGTTCAGCGGATTGACCACAATATCCGAAGCATTTTCTGCTGCAACCACAAGTGTGTCGGCCGCATAATCCAGCCGCGCCGTGGCGCTGGATCCGCGCAAGGTTACCGAACGATCATCCGCCGTTTCAACCAGTGACAGATTGAAGGCCAAATCAACATCGCCATCATCTGTGTGGGCGCGCGCCAGGATGCGCCAGGATTGTTTACGCATTTGTCCATCGGGGAAATGAACCGGTTTGCTCAGGCTAAGATATTCGATTTCAGGCGTGCCAAACAGATCAACCGCAAAGCCAAATAAATGCGGGCCAAGTTCCAGCAACAGGTTTTTTGGCTCTCGCAACAGCCACAAACCGAAGGGGCCAGAACGTAGCGGAGAAAGCGGGAAGTGCCAGTTAAATTCAGCCGAGGTAATTCGCCCCAACTGCCCGGCGGCCAATTTCTGCTTCAAGCGGTCATAAGACGGCAGGCCCATAAAATTATGCCCGGCACCAAATTGCTTTCCACTGGCTTTGGCGGCCGCGATTATTTCAGCTGTTTCAGAATGGGACAGCGCAACAGGTTTTTCCACCAGACAATGCAAGCCGCCATTCAGGGCCTGAATCGCCAGATCGCGGTGCATTTGTGGCGGAGTCAGAATGTGAACCGCATCAACCGTGCCCGAAGCAATTAGATCATCAAGCGAGGTGAAAACCTTTGCCCCGTGCAAATCGGCCAAAGCTTGTGCATTGGCGGCAGATGTATCACAAACCGCGCAAAGTTCTGCCCCTTTGGTCAGCTTGATTGCATCGGCGTGCCAGTCGGCAATATAACCGGCCCCGACGATACCGACTCTGATATTGTTATTTAACATGACGCTCTCTCTTGAATTTAACTGGTTTATTTATACTCAATAATGTTCATTTTATGGCCCCGTAGCTTTCGCCAATGATAAATCCCCATCCCGATCAGATTGGGGAATTTTGACAACACCAAAAACATACCGTGATGACATGCTTCTTTGGCGGGCAATCCTTCGCGCTTCAAACCCTGCACACTGCGGATATAAGAACGAATGTAGACGGCAACAATCGCAATCAACCCGAAAGGAAATATAAGGCATAATAAAAACCCAAGCAGGGGGAGTATTGCGGCAAAAACCAGAACCCGTTTGCGTTCTGTTTTGAAATATTCGGGATGCATTGCACCCACTTGCGCAAAACCATGCCCACTGCGCACCGCCCGCCTCCACCATTCAGTAAACCGCGTCATTGCCGCATCATGCAGGGTCATTTTAATCGGAATACGCCGAATTTTCCAACCGGCCTTTCGCACACGGGTGCAAAATTCATCATCCTCGGCGGCAATCACAGTTTCATCAAAACCACCAACCTGAATAAATGCCTTGCTGCGCACCATCATGTCACCACCACAAGCCAAAATATCGCCGGCCGGCCGGTGCCACTCAAAATCGCAAAGCGCGTTGTAAACGCTTTTGTCGCGGTAAATTTCAGAGCGCCAACCCGTAACAATTCCAAGTTCTGGATTTTGCTGCAAAGTTTCAAGACCGGCAGCAAGCCAGCCATCGTGAACCGCGCAATCTCCGTCAATAAACTGCACAAATTCCGGCACATTTTCCAGCGCATCAAAGCCAGAACTTCGGGCGCGGGCAGCCGTAAAAGGACGATCTGTAGAAAGTTCAACAACTTTGGCATTGGCTGCTTTGGCGTTGGCAACGCTGTTGTCTCTAGAGCCTGAATCAACATAAACTAGCTGGGCATTTACACCTTCCAACGACTTTAAACAACGCTCTAAAC
>CAYYXZ010000108.1:0-6601 GCA_964475715.1 uncultured Marinosulfonomonas sp.
TCAGGTGGTTCCGGCGATGTTGTGAGGGGCGGCGCAAAGGCGAAAATAGCTCTGGTACAGAAATCTGGCCGTTACGCGCAAGCGGGGTTGAAATTATCTGCGCCAGCGCGTATCTGCAAACGATCTTAGCAAACACAGGCGCTTTCATGGCACGTACAAATCCTATCCAGTTTATCCAGCAGGTCCGTTCGGAGATGTCCAAGGTCGTTTGGCCGACGCGACGCGAAGTGCTGCAGACCACAATCATGGTTTTCATTCTGGCGGCCCTGACGGCGGTCTTCTTTTCGGTGATTGATCTGGGGATCCGGTCTGGATTGCAGGCGCTTTTAGGGCTGTTTGCATAAGGCAAAATACGTCTTATGCACTTGAAACCATTCGTTTTCAGATGTAATGCGGGCGATATCAGAGGAAACATGCGTGCAGCGATTCGGGTTGCGCGCTGTTTTTTGTTTAGAACATAGGCGGCTAACCGTCTGGAATATTTAAATTTTTCGCGTTTCGGCGTGATAGGCAACAAAGGCAATAGCGAGATGGCAAAGCGGTGGTATTCTGTAAGCGTTCTTTCAAATTATGAAAAAAAGATTGCCGAGCAGGTAAAAGTTGCTGCCGAGGAGGCCGGATTGCAGGACCAGATCGAAGAAGTTCTGGTGCCAACCGAAGAAGTAATCGAAGTGCGGCGCGGCAAGAAAATAACGGTCGAGCGCCGTTTTATGCCCGGCTATATTCTGGTACGCATGGAGATGTCGGATAAGGGTTATCATCTGATTAATTCGATCAACCGCGTCACCGGGTTTTTGGGACCGCAAGGGCGCCCGATGCCGATGCGCGATGCCGAGGTTAACGCCCTGCTGAACCGTGTTGAAGAAAATGCCGAATCACCGCGCACCTTGATCTTTTTTGAAATTGGCGAAAAGGTTTCGGTTTCGGATGGTCCGTTTGAGGGCTTTGACGGCATGGTCGAGGAAGTCGATCAAGATAACAGCCGTTTGAAAGTAACGGTTTCGATTTTTGGCCGGGCCACCCCGGTCGAGCTGGAATTTACGCAGGTAACCAAAGACGCCTGAGTTTAAGAGCGCCGTGTTTTCAAATGAAGGCGCGGCGATTGTGGGAGGGGAGTTGGGCGCGCCTGACAATCCGGACCACGCAACCCTAACCCCCGCGGGCGCGCTTGCGGGAATGTTGAAAAAAGTAGGAGAAGCCTAATGGCTAAAAAACTGGCTGGCACGATGAAGCTGCAAGTGCCTGCAGGTCAAGCAAACCCGTCCCCCCCCGTGGGTCCGGCGCTTGGTCAGCGCGGCATTAATATTATGGAATTCTGTAAGTCGTTTAACGCAAAAACCCAGGATCTGGAGCCGGGCGCGCCTTGCCCGACTGTGATTACCTATTATCAGGATAAATCCTTTTCCATGGACATCAAGACGCCACCTGCGTCTTATTATCTGCGCAAGGCCGCAAAGCTGAAATCTGGCGCGACCAATCCGGGCCGCGAAGTTGTGGGCACTGTAACCATGGCGCAAATCATGGAAATCGCCGAAGCCAAAATGGGTGGCCTGAACGCCAATGACATGGATGCGGCTGCAAAAATCATCATGGGGACAGCGCGCTCCATGGGTATCGAGGTAAAATAATCATGGCCAAGCTAGGAAAAAAAACGACAGCTGCCCGTGAGGCTTTTGCCGGTAAATCGGATGTCACAGTCGAAGAAGCTGTTGCTCTGATCAAATCGAATGCGACTGCAAAATTTGATGAAACCATTGATATTGCGCTGAATCTGGGTGTTGACCCGCGCCATGCCGACCAAATGGTTCGCGGTGTTGTCGATTTGCCAAATGGCACCGGTAAAAACGTGCGCGTGGCCGTGTTTGCGCGCGATGCCAAAGCCGAGGAAGCCCTCAAAGCCGGTGCTGACATCGTTGGTGCCGAGGATCTGATGGAAATCGTGCAAGGCGGCAAGATCGAGTTTGATCGCTGTATTGCAACGCCGGATATGATGCCGGTTGTTGGCCGTTTGGGCAAGGTTTTAGGCCCGCGTAACCTGATGCCGAACCCCAAGGTTGGCACGGTGACGATGGATGTTGCTGCTGCTGTTGCCGCCGCCAAAGGTGGTCAGGTGCAGTTCAAGGTTGAAAAAGAAGGCGTGATTCATGCCGGCGTTGGCAAGGTGTCATTCGATGAGGCCAAGCTGGTGGAAAACATCCGCGCCTTTATCGACGTTGTTGCCAAGCTGAAGCCATCGGGTCTGAAGGGCACATACATGAAGAAAATTGTGGTCAGCTCGACCATGGGTCCGGGTGTGACGATTGATGTCGCCAACGGCACCGGTAACTGAATAACGGGTGGGCGCCGCTCACCTTACGAAATTTGGCAGGCGGTTTCGCCTGTCAGGTAACGGTGCTTAAAGGTGCCGTTCTGTCCGAGACGGAGGGTTGGGTCACCAAGATGTGGCCTGCTAATTCCTTCCTGAGATGGGAAGCGAGACGGATTTATGCGAGGATTTCCTCGGGTGATTTTGGCCTCGGGACCCTGAAACTGGACCCGAACCGCCCTGGACAATCCGGGGCACAAACTGAGCCGGAGGGTGCAAGCCCTCCATAATTGGAGTAAAACTGTGGATAGAGCACAAAAAGAAGCCGTAATCGCTGAACTCGGTGAAGTCTTTGAAAGCTCTGGCGTTGTAGTGGTTGCCCATTACGCGGGTCTTACAGTTGCGGATATGCAAAATCTGCGCGCGCAAATGCGTGACGCGGGTGGCCATGTGCGTGTTGCCAAAAACAAGCTCGCCAAAATTGCCCTTGATGGGAAGCCTTGCGAAAGCATCGCCGATTATCTGACGGGTATGACCGTTCTGACCTATTCCGAGGATCCTGTGGCCGCGGCCAAGGTTTCTCAGGCATTCTCTAAGGAAAACGATAAATACGTGATCCTTGGCGGTGCAATGGGTGAGAACGCACTTGACGTCGCCGGTGTTAAAGCTGTCGCCGCCATGCCATCGCGCGAGGAGCTTATTGCTTCTATCGCCGGTTGCATTGGGGCACCCGCTGCCAACATCGCCGGAGCCATTGGCGCGCCTGCAAGCAACATCGCTGGTATCTTGTCGACGATCGAAGACAAGGCTGCATAAAGCAATTGAAATGACCGGCGTATGGATACCCCATCACGTTGGAACACAAATTAAAACGAAAGAGACAGTAACATGGCTGATCTGAAGAAAATGGCTGAAGAGATTGTGGGTCTGACCCTTCTTGAAGCACAAGAACTAAAAACCATCCTGAAAGACGAGTATGGCATCGAGCCAGCTGCCGGTGGCGCTGTAATGATGGCTGCGGCTGATGGTGCTGATGGTGGTGCCGACGAGCAAACAGAATTTGATGTCGTTATGGTATCTCCTGGTGCGTCCAAAATCGCTGTGATCAAAGAAGTTCGCGCACTGACGGGCCTTGGTCTGAAAGAAGCGAAAACTCTGGTTGAAACGGTTGGCGGCAAAGTCAAAGAAGGCGTTGAGCAAGCTGAAGCAGACGAAGTCAAAGCCAAGCTGGAAGCAGCTGGCGCCGAAGTCGAAATCAAGTAAATCGGGCGGGTATATTGCCCTGTTTGATCTAACAAAATCTGGCTGAATCCGATGCGAATTGGGTTCAGCCGAACCTGTCTTGGCAAGGGCTTTGTGCAAAAGCATTTCCCAAGACCTGGTTCACGGTACGAGAGCGGGCCGATGGGAGGCCTTGCGAGAATAGACCATGATCCGGTTCGCGTATGCGACGCATTGCTGTGGCCCCGACAGCTATGCGCCGGCGAACAAATTGAAAGGCGACAAAGACAATGGCGCAATCTTATCTTGGCCAAAAGCGGCTGCGTAAATATTACGGTAAAATCCGTGAAGTTCTAGAGATGCCGAACTTGATTCAGGTTCAGAAATCATCTTACGAACTGTTTCTGAAATCCGGCGATCAACTGGCCCCGATGGACGGCGAAGGCATCAACGGTGTGTTCCAGTCGGTTTTCCCGATCAAGGATTTCAACGAAACCGCCATTCTGGAATTTGTCAAATACGATCTGGAAAAGCCGAAATATGATGTCGAGGAATGTCAGCAGCGCGATATGACCTACGCGGCCCCGCTAAAGGTAACTTTGCGTCTTATCGTGTTTGATATCGACGAGGATACCGGTGCGAAGTCGGTTAAAGATATCAAGGAACAAGACGTGTTTATGGGCGATATGCCTTTGATGACGCCAAACGGCACCTTCGTGGTTAACGGCACCGAGCGGGTGATTGTTTCGCAAATGCACCGCTCGCCGGGTGTGTTTTTTGACCACGACAAAGGCAAAACCCACAGTTCGGGCAAACTGCTATTTACCTGCCGGATTATCCCATATCGCGGCTCGTGGCTGGATTTTGAATTTGACGCCAAAGACGTTGTTTTTTGCCGCATTGACCGGCGCCGTAAACTGCCTGTGACCACCCTGCTTTATGCGCTGGGTCTGGACCAAGAGCAGATCATGGATGCCTATTATGACACGGTGAATTTCAAGCTGAAAAAGAACAAGGGCTGGGTCACTAAATTCTTCCCCGACCGTGTGCGCGGCACCCGCCCGCTGCATGATCTGGTGGATGCCAAGACCGGCAAGGTGATTGCCGAAGCCGGTAAAAAAATCACGCCCCGTGCCGTTAAAAAGCTGATTGAGGAAGGCAAGGTTGCCGACCTGTTGCTGCCGCTTGAGCAGATTTTGGGCAAATATGTTGCCAAAGATATCATCAACGAAGAAACCGGCGCGATTTATGTTGAAGCTGGTGATGAGCTGACCCAAGAGCTGAGCAAAGATGGCGAAGTGATTGGCGGCACCTTGCTGGAGCTGCTGGACGCCGGAATTACCGAAATTCCTGTGCTGGACATTGATCACATCAATGTTGGCCCCTACATTCGCAACACCATGGCGGTGGATAAAAACATGGGCCGTGATACCGCGCTGATGGATATTTACCGCGTTATGCGCCCCGGCGAGCCACCCACCGTTGAATCCGCCTCGGCGTTGTTTGACACGCTGTTTTTTGATGGCGATCGTTATGATCTATCCGCGGTTGGCCGTGTGAAAATGAACATGCGTCTGGCGCTGGATGCTGATGACACCCAACGCACCTTGCGCCGCGAAGATATTGTGGCCTGCATCAAGGCGCTGGTTGATTTGCGTGATGGCAAAGGTGTGATTGATGATATCGACCACCTTGGAAACCGCCGGGTTCGCTCTGTTGGCGAGCTGATGGAAAACCAGTATCGCGTTGGTTTGCTGCGCATGGAGCGCGCGATCAAGGAACGTATGTCATCGGTTGAAATCGACACGGTGATGCCGCAAGATTTGATCAACGCCAAACCGGCGGCGGCGGCGGTGCGTGAATTCTTTGGCTCCTCGCAGCTGTCGCAATTCATGGACCAAACCAATCCGCTTTCTGAGGTCACGCATAAACGCCGCCTGTCCGCCCTTGGGCCTGGCGGTCTGACCCGCGAGCGTGCCGGTTTTGAGGTGCGCGATGTGCATCCAACCCACTACGGTCGCATGTGTCCGATTGAAACGCCCGAGGGGCCGAATATTGGTCTGATTAACTCGCTGGCAACATTTGCCCGGGTAAATAAATACGGCTTTATCGAAACGCCGTATCGCAAGGTTGTGGATTGTCAGGTAACGGACGAAGTCCAGTACATGTCGGCAACCGAGGAAATGCGTCACACGGTAGCGCAGGCCAACGCGAGTCTTGATGCGCAAGGCAGGTTTACAAAAGATCTGGTTTCATCGCGTAAATCGGGTGATTATCAGCTGACACCGCGTGAAAATATTGACCTGATCGATGTTAGCCCTAAACAGCTGGTCTCGGTTGCGGCATCGCTTATTCCGTTTTTGGAAAACGATGATGCCAACCGTGCCTTGATGGGTTCCAACATGATGCGTCAGGCCGTGCCTTTGCTGGTGGCCGAAGCGCCGCTGGTTGGCACCGGTATCGAAGAAATTGTGGCCCGCGATTCAGGTGCGGCGATTATGGCCAAACGTGGCGGGGTGATTGATCAGGTTGATGCCAATCGCATCGTGGTTCGTGCCACTCACGATCTGGAAATCGGTGATCCGGGTGTTGATATTTACCGTCTGCGTAAATTCCAGCGCTCTAACCAGAACACCTGCATTAACCAGCGTCCGCTGATCAAAGTTGGCGACAAGGTTGGCAAAGGCGAAGTGATTGCCGATGGTCCCTCCACCGATCTGGGTGAATTGGCGCTGGGCAAAAACATCGTCGTGGCGTTTATGCCGTGGAATGGTTACAATTACGAGGATTCAATCCTGATTTCCGAGCGCATCGTGCGTGATGATGTGTTCACTTCGGTGCATATCGAGGAATTCGAGGTTGCGGCACGTGACACCAAGCTTGGCCCCGAGGAAATCACCCGTGATATTCCAAATGTCGGCGAAGAAGCGCTGCGCAATCTGGATGAGGCCGGCATCGTTTACATCGGTGCCGAGGTTCAGCCCGGTGATATTTTAGTCGGTAAAATCACCCCCAAAGGTGAAAGCCCGATGACGCCCGAGGAAAAACTGCTGCGGGCGATCTTTGGTGAAAAAG
>CAYYXZ010000109.1:0-6535 GCA_964475715.1 uncultured Marinosulfonomonas sp.
CCCGTGGCAACATCGGCGCGGGCCAAAAACGCCAAGGCGATGTCGGCGTTCATATCTTGGCGGATCATATCGGGGTTAAAACAGCCCAGACTATTGTCAGGCCTGATGGGGTTGGCGGCGTCGTGTAATTGGTAGGTTTCCGTTAGCATCGGCAGCGACATTTCGGTTTGAAAACAGCCATGCGTGTTGGCCGGGGTTGTTGCGCTGATTTGCAGATTATTGGCCAAAATTGCCTCGGGTTTGCCTGTGAAAAGCGAGGTCAGCTCGACCGTGATTAAAGGGGCAGGCAGCAGTTCAGAATCGGGCGAGACCGAAAAAAACGCAAATATTCCCAAAAAACCCGCCGCAATATTCACAACAAATAACATCTAACCTTTTCCTGTCAGCCTTGCGCCGGTTGCCAGCCGCCGGCTGTTGTTTGAACGAAAGCATCGGCGCATTGCTTGGTTAACGCGCGCACCCGCCCGATATAGGCTTGGCGCTCGGTCACCGAAATCACCCCGCGCGCATCCAGCAAATTGAACAAATGGCTTGCCTTGATCGCCTGATCATAGGCCGGATGCACCATGATAATGCGCTTGCCGGTTTTGGCGTCCTGGGCCGGCTCAGTCAAAATGGCGGCGCAAGCGGTTTCGGCTTCCTCGAACTGTTTTAGCAAAACATCGGTGTTGGCCACATCAAAATTGAAGCGCGAATATTCCTGTTCGGTCTGCTTAAAGACATCGCCATAAGTTAGCGGAATCGGCGCGTCGGGGGCGTTGTAAGGCATGTCCATAACGTGATCGACGCCTAAAATATACATCGCCAGACGCTCTAGCCCGTAAGTCAGTTCGCCGGAAACCGGGTGGCAATCCATGCCCGCAACCTGCTGAAAGTAGGTGAATTGCGACACTTCCATACCGTCACACCAAACCTCCCAGCCCAGCCCCCAAGCGCCCAGCGTCGGCGATTCCCAATCATCCTCGACAAAACGGATATCGTGCAGATCCATATCAAGGCCAATCGCGGCCAGACTGCCCAGATACAAATCCTGCAAATCGGGCGGCGAGGGTTTTATGATGACCTGATACTGGTAATAATGCTGCAAACGGTTGGGGTTTTCACCGTAACGCCCGTCGGTGGGGCGCCGCGAAGGCTGAACATAGGCCGCGGCCCAAGGTTTATTGCCCAAAGAACGCAGAGTGGTGGCGGGATGAAATGTGCCAGCGCCGACCTCCATGTCATAGGGTTGCAACATAGCACAGCCCTGATCGGCCCAATAGGCTTGCAGGCGCAGGATGATTTCCTGAAAAGAACGGGGTTTGCTGGTTTGCATGATTGCCTCGGTGGAATTAGGGTTGAGGATCAAATAGGCAAATCAGGGCAAAGGGGCAAGTGGGGAGTTAGAGTTTCATAGAAAGGCCGGTATTTCATGCGAACCCATCTAACTACAGGTGCAGGGCAGGTTTTGACGTGAATATAAGGTGTATTGTTTTGAAAATGCGCGCAACAGCAAGGATAACCCGAAGTGTTTTCATTATTCTTTGCATTTTAGCTTCGACAGTGAATGCAGAAGATATGAAAATACAGAAACCGCAGGCCTCCTCCACTTCAGGTTGACTGAACCAGAACAAATATTCGCGCGATTTTACGAAAAACGATATTCCTTGGAAAACGCGCCTTTTGTTCTCTTTATTGACACAATTCAATCCGATGCTTGGGCCAGATATTATTTTTCATGCACCACAGCCACGTTATTGGTTTTGGTCTACACGATATTAGAAAGGGAACATCATGCGGATGGTATTTGGCTTGGTTCTTGTCCTTGGAGTCGCATTGGCCGGTTTTGCTGTTTATATGGCCAAAGGTTATTTTAGCACCTACCAAATTGAGGCCAAACGGCTTCAGGCAATTGCAGATAATCAGGTTGAAACCATCACGGTTTTTGTGGTCGCGGAAAAGGTTACTTATGGATCACAACTAAAGAAATCTTATGTCCGGGCTGTCAAATGGCCGGTTAAGTCGCTTCCAAAGGGCGTTTTTACCTCGCCTGCCACCAAAACCAAAGATGGCAAACCCGGCGAAGATCTGTTTCCTGAAAACAGTAATGAATTGCGCGCGGTTTTGCGCACGATGGAAGTTGGCGAGCCTATTCTTGCGATAAAAGTGACGGCACCCGGTATGGCTGCTGGCATCAGCTCGCGGCTTAGCCCGGGCATGCGCGCCTTTACCATTAAGGTTGACGCAACCAGCGGTGTTTCCGGCTTTCTTCGTCCGGGCCACGAGATTGACGTTTACTGGACCGGCAACTCGCCACGCAGCAATGGCGACCGGGGCGGTAAAATCACCAAACTTATCCAGAGCACCATGCTCCTGATTGCGATCGACCAATCCGCCAATGATGATGTCAGCGGTGCAAATATTGCCCGCACGGTCACGGTCGAGGCAACCCCACAACAGGTTGCCGCGCTTGCACAGGCACAAAGCTCTGGCCGTTTGTCCCTGTCATTGGTTGGTGCCGGTGATGAAACCGTATCGGGCCAAATCAAGGTGAGCCAGCTTGATCTGTTGGGTATCGAAGTGACCGAGCAGGTTGTGATCGAGCAAGAGCGTGAATGCACAATCAGAACCCGTAGAGGCGGTGAAGTGGTTGAAATGGTCATTCCCTGCACGAATTAAAAAATTCACAGGGAAACAAACAAAAAGGCGGCACCTTACAGGCCGCCTTTTTCATGCCAGTGTTTGGGCGGTCATTCAACCCACTCCCAAGGGTAAACAAATTCCCCCAACAGATGTGTGATGGCATCTTCATCCACATCGCCGGTTTTGCTAATTTGGGCCACCAACCCGCGCTTTTTACTGTCAACAATGCGGACAACTTGCGCGGCATGGCCGGCCTTGCTTAATGCTGCGTTATAAACCCGCGTGATCGCCATTTTGCGCAACCGGGGTTTGAACACCTTGCCAACAGTGTCTTTAGGCAATTCATCCATTATTTCCAGATACTTGGGACGTGCGGCGCGTTCATTCACATGCTTTCTGGCATACGCTAGCAGATCTTGGGTTGTGGCATCGGCACCCTCAATCAGCTCAACATAGAGACACGGCAGCTCGCCCGAAAAACTGTCCGGCTGGCCAATTGCAGCGGCAAAGGTAACGGCCGGATGCGCCGCCATTGTCTCTTCTATTGCGGCCGGATCAATATTATGGCCACCACGAATAATCAGATCTTTGGCGCGCCCCGTAATCCACAGATACCCATCCGCATCAAGGCGCCCCAAATCACCGGTGCGCAGGTATTTTTTATCGGCAAATAACCCGATATTTTTAGCCTCTTCGATATAAGTATTGCCCATAAACACACCGGGGCTGGAAACGCAAATCTCGCCAATTTCGTCCATTTTGCATTCCTTGATGATTTTGCCAGCATCGTCACAATCCAAAATCCGCACGTCGGTATAAGGAAACGGCAAACCAACCGAGCCGATCTTTTTGACGCCCTCGACCGGATTGGCCGAAACCAAACATGTGGCCTCGGTCAAACCATAACCTTCGATCAGCTTAACGCCGGTGGCTTTTTCAAAGCGGTTATAAAGCTCGACGGGTAGCGGAGCCGAGCCGGAAAATGCGATTTTCAAGCTGGAAACATCGGCATCCACAGGGCGCTGCATCAGGGCCGAAATCGCGGTGGGAACCGAGATAACAAACGTGACTTTCCAGCGCTCAACCAGCTTCCAGAAATTGCGAAATACCCCGACACCGCGATAGCCGGCCGGGGTCGGAAGCACCAAATGCGAACCCGAAGTAATCACGGACATCAAAATTACATGCACGGCAAAAACATGAAACAACGGCAACGGGCAAATCAAAACATCGGTTTCATCAAGCAACAGGGTGTTTCCCAGCCAGCCGTTATAAATCATCCCCGAATATTTATGCTGTGCAACCTTGGGCATGCCGGTCGTGCCGCCGGTGTGAAAATAGGCGGCCACACGGTCGGTTTTGCAATCCTCAAAATCCAGGGCCGTATTTTGGCGGGCTATTTCCTGGTTGAAATCAACCACTTTGGCGTGATGTTTAACCGGATTTTTTGACCGGATCATGCCGGCAACCCAGCCTTTGGCCGTCGGCAGGTAGCGCAGCATATCAACCTCGACCACGGTTTTTACATTCGGTGCCAGCGCCACGGCCTCGGCCGCAATTTGTGCGACATTGCTCTTTGGTGCGGTTTTTAGCGTAACCAAAACCTTGGCACCTGTTTCGCGCAAAATAGCGGCGATTTGTTCGGCCTCAAGCAGCGGGTTGATCGGATTGACAATTCCGGCAATCGCACCACCCAAAAGCGTGAAAACGGTCTCGTTTGCGTTGGGCAACAAATAAGCGACCACATCGTTTTCACCGATTCCCATGGCACGAAGCATATTGGCCGTCTGCACGGATTTTGTGTGCAAGGCCCGCCAGCTCAACGTCTCGGCCTTGTCTGTCGGGCCTGACGTGATCTGGAAGCTTACCGCGTTTCGGTTGCCAAATTTTTCTGCCGTGTCGCTTAAAACCTGATAGATGGTTTTGGGCAAATCGCGGCTCTCCCAGCTCTGCTGGTTTTCAAAGGCCTTACAGTCCGCCTGTGTCGCAAATTTTGTCATTATCCCTCCTGCCGCCTTGCATTTTGCGCCGTGCATTGTGCAAGGTCTTTACAAGGTCGTTACAAGATTAAAATGGGTGGAAATATGACAATATACAAGAGCTACACGCTAAAGCGTTCTAATTAATGCGCCACATCATCGGTAAATTGCAGCCTTGCAAGACGCGCGTATAAACCGTTTTCGGCCACAAGTTTTTCATGCGTGCCCTCGGCAACAATCTGGCCGTTTTCAAACACCAAAATACGATCAACCCGTTTAACCGTGGCCAAACGATGCGCCACAATCAGGGTGGTGCGCTCGGCTGACATCATCTCGACGGCCTGTTGCACCGCGCGCTCACTTTCGGCATCCAGCGCTGATGTGGCCTCGTCTAAAAGCAGGATCGGCGCGTCGCGCAAAATGGCCCGCGCAATCGCAACGCGCTGGCGTTGACCGCCCGACAACATCGTGCCGTGCTCGCCCAAACAGGTGTCATAACCATCTGGCAACGCTTGTAAAAACCCGTCGGCGGCGGCCGCTTTTGCAGCCGATACAACTTCGGCATCCGTTGCATCCGCACGGCCAAAGCGGATATTTTCAAATGCAGATGCGGCAAATATAATCGGGTCTTGTGGCACCAGCGCAATATGCTGGCGAAATGCGGTGCGTTGCAGGTCGCGCAAATCTTGGCCGTCAATCCGGATCGCGCCGTTTTGGGGGTCGTAAAACCGTTGCAGCAGCTGGATAATCGTGGTTTTTCCCGCACCCGATGGCCCAACCAAGGCCACGGTTTCACCCGGTTTGATGGTTAAGTTCACCCCGTTTAAGGCCGCATGATCTGGCCGCGCGGGGTAGGAAAAATTTACATTCTCAAAACGGACTTCGCCCCTTACCGGCGCTTGCAACAGGGCGGGTTTGTCGGGATCGGCAATGCTGTCTTCGGTTTCCAGCAGCTCGATCAGACGTTCGGTCGCACCGGCCGCCCTTTGTAATTCGCTCCAGATTTCAGAAAGCGAGCCAACCGCGCCGGCCACCAAAATGGCATAAATCAAAAATTGCACCAGCAAACCGGCGCTCATCGCGCCGATCTGCACATCGCGTGCGCCAATCCACAACACCCCGACAACCCCCGAAAAAATCAGGAAAATCACGATGCCGGTCATCCAGGCCCGGGTGCCAATGCGGCGGTGCGCGGCAACAAAGGCGTGTTCGGTGACTTCGTTAAAACTTGAAGTAATCGTGGACTCGCGGGTGAAGGATTGCACCGTTTGAACCGCGCCCAGAGATTCTGATGCGGTGCCCGAGCTGTTTGCAATCCAGTCCTGGTTTTCACGGCTAAGTTTGCGCAACCGGCGCCCCAAAACCACAATCGGCACCACAACGGCGGGCACAATCAGCAACACAAGACCGGTAAGTTTGGCGCTGGTAATCAGCATCAGCAACATGCCACCGACCAGCAGCAAAACATTGCGCAACGCAACCGAAACGGATGATCCGATAACCGACTGGATCACGGTTGTATCCGTGGTGATCCGCGACAGGATTTCACCGGTCATGATGCGCTCGAAAAATGACGGGCTAAGGGTTATCACACGTTGAAACACCGCCTTGCGAATGTCGGCAACCACCCGTTCACCCAACCGCGTCACCAGATAATACCGCATGCCCGTGCCGATCGCCAACGCGGCCGCCAGCACCAATGCAGAAAAGAAATACTGGTCAAGCAGGCGGATGTCATTTTGGTTAAAGCCGTCGATAACGCGGCGCGCGGCCAAGGGTAAAGTCAGCGAAACCACGGCCGTTAAAATCAACGCTAACCCCGAAAACACCACCATTTTTTTGTAAGGTCGTAAAAAAGGCAGCAAACCGGATAACGCCCCGACCTTTTTGGACTTTTCGCGGCTGTCTGTTTGTGCTTTGTCGTTTCGCGCCAT
>CAYYXZ010000110.1:0-6524 GCA_964475715.1 uncultured Marinosulfonomonas sp.
CGATGGCCGCGGTTTATGGCACGGTGGCGGGGTTAAGCCTTGGGCAAATATCGGCTTTTGTGGCCTCGATTTATATAGGTGCGCTGCTGTTTCAGTTTCCGGTCGGCTGGATTTCGGACCGGATGGACCGGCGTGTGCTGATTATGTCAATCGCGTTTACCGGTAGTATCGCGGCCCTTATGGGCTATTTATTTGAGCATAATTTCAGCCTGCTTTTGGCCGTTTCGTTGCTGATCGGTGGCATGACCAACCCGCTTTATGCGCTGCTGATTGCCTATACCAATGATTATCTTCAGCCCGAAGACATGGTCGCGGCCTCGGGTGGGTTGATGTTTGTCAGCGGCTTGGGCGCGATTGCCGGACCGCTTAGTATTGGCTGGATTATGGGGCAGGTTGGCCCGGGCGGGTTCTTTTTATTTTTAGCGGCGCTGATGTTTTTTCTGGCCACTTATGCCGTTTATCAAATGAGCCGCCACGCGGCGATTCCTGTTGATAAAACAGGTACTTATGCTGCAATCACTCCGACAGCATCGCCGGTGGCCATGGAGCTGGCCCAAGAGGTGTTCATCGAGGCCGCACAGGAAGAAGAGGCGAAAGATTAAAAAAGAAGTTGCCAAATTGTGAAACTTTTGTAACGTCCAAATAGGTGCAAAGGAGAGACCTATGATTAACCCGGATCAGGTGACAGATTTTTGGCTAAATGACGTTGGGCAGGATAATTGGTACAATGCGGATGCCGCACTTGACGCTGAAATTCATGACCGGTTTTCGGCGGTTTGGGAAGATGCCCGGGCAGGCCTGTATGCCGAATGGAAGCTGCGCCCCGAAAAACTGTTGCCCTACCTGATTTTGCTGGATCAATTTCCGCGAAATATGTTTCGGGGCACTGCAAAAGCATACGAAACCGATAAAATGGCGCTTAGTGCGGCTAAAAAAGCGGTGGATTGTTTGTGGGATATGCGAATACCTGAGCCTGAGCGGCAGTTTTTCTATTTACCGATGATGCATTCCGAGAATTTAAGTGATCAGAACCGTTGCTTGCGCCTGATTAAATCGCGCATGCCCGAGCGCTGTGACGCGCTGTATCCCCATGCCAAAGCGCATCGTGAAGTTATCCGTAAATTTGGCCGATTTCCTTACCGAAATGCTCCAATGAAACGCCGTGATACCGAACCGGAAATTTCATTTCATGAGCAAGGCGGTTATGGAGCTGTGCTTAAAACAATCCAAAGATAAAAAGTTTTGTGTGTTTACAGTGGTTTAGGCATTTTTTAGTCATGCCGGGTGTAACCGCATTGATGCGCTGTTATGGATAGTTTAATATCAAACTAAATTATCAACCGGAGAAGTCATGATGTCAGCCAAAGCCAATTCAGACCTATGGGATGTGGTTGTTATCGGGGCCGGTCCGGGGGGGTATGTGGCCGCGATCCGTGCCGCGCAATTGGGCTTGAAGGTGGCCATTGTCGAGCGTGAGCATCTGGGCGGTATTTGCCTGAACTGGGGCTGCATCCCGACCAAAGCGTTGCTGCGATCTTCGGAGGTATTTCATTTGATGCACCGCGCGGCTGAGTTTGGCCTGTCTGCGGGCAAGATTGATTTTGACTTGGGCGCGGTGGTGAAACGCTCGCGAAAAGTGGCCGCGCAACTGTCGGGCGGAATTGGGCATTTGTTGAAAAAGAACAAGATCACGGTGATTATGGGGCATGCTACACTACCCGCCAAAGGGCGCATTCGCGTGAAAACGGATAGCGGAATTGACGAGCTGCAAGCCAAAAATATCATCCTTGCTACAGGCGCGCGCGCGCGCGAATTGCCGGGGCTTGAGGCCGATGGTGAACGGGTTTGGACTTACAAACATGCGCTGGATCCGCCGCATATGCCAAAGAAATTATTGGTGATTGGGTCGGGTGCGATTGGCATTGAATTTGCCAGTTTTTACAATGCTTTAGGTTCTAAAACCACCGTGGTTGAAATGATGGACCGCGTGCTTCCCGTCGAGGATGAGGAAATTTCCAAGCTGGCCCAGAAGCAGTTCGAAAAACAGGGCATGAAAATTATGCAAAAGGCCACTGTTGAAAAACTGGATCGCAGCAAAGACAAGGTGACGGCGCATATCCAAACGGGTGGCAAGCTTGAAAAACACGAATTTGACACGGTAATTTCGGCTGTCGGAATTGTTGGAAATGTGCAAGATCTGGGCCTTGAGCAACTGGGCGTTAAACTGGATCGCAGCCATGTTGTGACCGATGAATATTGCCGTACCGGCGTGACGGGGCTTTATGCAATCGGCGATATCGCCGGCGCACCTTGGTTGGCGCATAAGGCCAGCCACGAAGGCATGATGGTGGCCGAATTGATCGCGGGCAAAAACCCGCACGCGATTAAACCCGAGAGCATCGCCGGTTGCACCTATTGCACGCCGCAAGTGGCCAGTGTTGGCTACACCGAGGCCAAGGCCAAAGCGCTGGGTTATAGTATAAAAGTCGGTCGTTTTCCGTTTATGGGCAACGGCAAGGCGATTGCTTTGGGCGAGCCCGAGGGTTTGGTCAAAACTATATTTGACGCTAGTACCGGCGAATTATTAGGCGCGCATATGATCGGGGCCGAGGTGACGGAACTTATTCAGGGTTTCGTTGTGGGGCGTCAGCTGGAAACTACCGAGGAAGATTTGATCAACACGGTATTCCCGCACCCCACACTTTCGGAAATGATGCATGAATCTGTGTTGGATGCATATGGGCGCGCTATTCACATGTAGGCTGGGCTAGCGCACGATTTTACCGCCGGCATTGGCCCAATTTCCCAAACCGCCCAGATTGTAAACGGTTTTGTAACCCATCTTAATTAAGCTGCGCCCCGCCATTCCAGAACGCGCACCCGTGGCGCAATAAATCGCAATCGGCGTGTCAACGCACAGCTTGGCATTGCATTCAGAACTGGAAGGGTCGGCCTGTCCACGCAACAACATCAGCGGAATATGCAGCGCACCTTTGGCTTTGCCAGATTGGTTAACCTCGTTCACATCACGCACATCCAGCAAAATCAGCTTGCCGTTTTTGGCCTGTGAAACAGCATCGACACCAGAAATCTTATCCGCGCCGCCAGAAAAAAACCCAAACATATCTGCATCCTGTCGTAGCAAAAATTAAACCGATATCGGCTAGCCCCTTGATACATTCGGATCGGGGAATATATCAAGGGCTTTCTTTGAAACCCGCGGGGCGCTATAGGTTCTCTTTTTGTTCTTGATTTTCCATTGGCCTTGGGCGCAAATTGCAGTAACGGTTAAGAACTGGTGAACAGGTGGAATCATGGCAGAGCAGAAAAACATCGAGGTGCGCGGCGCCCGCGAGCATAATCTGAAAAACATTGACGTGGATATTCCGCGCAATCAATTGGTGGTGATCACGGGTCTGTCCGGTTCTGGCAAATCCTCGCTGGCGTTTGACACGATCTATGCCGAGGGCCAGCGCCGCTATGTTGAATCGTTATCGGCCTACGCCCGCCAGTTTCTGGACATGATGCAAAAACCCGATGTCGACCACATTTCCGGCCTGTCGCCGGCCATTTCGATCGAGCAAAAAACCACCTCGAAAAACCCGCGCTCGACCGTTGGCACCGTGACCGAAATTTACGATTATTTGCGCCTGTTATTTGCCCGCGTTGGCACACCTTTCAGCCCCGCCACCGGCAAACCGATCGAGGCCCAGCAGGTGCAGGATATGGTGGACCGTGTGATGCGGATGGAGCCGGGGTTGCGCGCCTATCTTTTGGCCCCGATTGTGCGGGATCGTAAAGGCGAATATCGCAAGGAATTCATAGAGTTACGCAAACAGGGGTTTCAGCGCGTCAAGGTAGATGGCGAATTTTACGAGCTGGACGAGCCACCCACATTGGACAAGAAATTCCGCCATGACATCGACGTGGTGGTTGACCGTCTGGTGCTGCGCGACGGCTTGCAAACCCGCCTTGCCGACAGCTTTCGAACGGCCCTTGATCTGGCCGATGGAATCGCCATTTTAGAGACCGCAACGGATGCGCCCGAACGCCATGTTTTTAGCGAAAAATTTGCCTGCCCGGTATCGGGTTTCACCATCCCGGAAATTGAGCCGCGGCTGTTTTCTTTTAACGCTCCGTTTGGCGCTTGCCCTGAATGTGACGGGCTGGGGGTCGAGCTGTTTTTTGATGAACGCCTTGTGGTGCCCGATCAACGGCTGACGCTTTATAACGGCGCGTTGGCCCCGTGGCGCAAAGGCAAATCGCCGTATTTTTTGCAAACCATCGAATCGATTGCGCGCCATTACGGTTTTGACAAAAATAAGCCGTGGAAATATTTGCCCGCAGAGGTGAAAAAGGTTTTCCTTTATGGCTCGGATGATAATGAAATCAAGTTTCGTTATGATGATGGCGGGCGGGTTTACGAGGTAAACCGTTCTTTCGAAGGGGTGATTCCGAACATGCAGCGGCGTTATCGCGAAACCGATAGCAACTGGATTCGTGAAGAATTCGAGCGTTACCAGAACAACCGATCTTGCGGATCTTGCGGTGGTTTCCGGCTGCGCCGCGAAGCATTGGCGGTAAAAATTAACGGCCAGCACGCCGGTCAAGTGGTGCAAATGTCGATAAAAGAGGCGCTGGCGTGGTTCGGCGAGGTTCCAAAGCATCTTGGCAAACAAAAAAACGAAATTGCCAAGGCGATTTTAAAGGAAATCATCGAGAGATTGGGTTTTTTGAATAATGTTGGCCTAGATTACCTGACTCTCAGCCGAAATTCCGGCACTTTATCGGGCGGCGAAAGCCAGCGTATTCGGCTGGCCAGCCAGATCGGATCAGGCCTGACCGGGGTGCTTTATGTGCTGGATGAGCCTTCAATCGGTCTGCACCAGCGCGACAATGGTCGGCTGTTGCAAACCCTAAAAAACCTGCGAGATCAAGGCAATACGGTGATTGTGGTTGAACATGACGAGGAGGCGATTCGCAGTGCCGATTATGTTTTTGACATCGGTCCGGGCGCCGGTGTGCATGGTGGTCAGGTGGTGGCCCAAGGCACGCCGGATCAGGTGGCAAATGATCCGGCCTCGCTGACGGGGCAATATTTAACCGGCAAGCGTAAAATTGCGGTTCCGGCCACGCGGCGCAAGGGAAACAAGAAAAAAATCAAAGTGGTTAAGGCCACCGGCAATAATCTGAAATCGGTCACCGTCGAATTTCCGTTGGCCAAATTCACCTGCGTTACCGGTGTTTCGGGCGGTGGAAAATCGACCCTGACCATCGAAACCCTGTTCAAAACCGCCTCCATGCGCCTGAACGGGGCGCGCCAAACGCCCGCACCTTGCGAAACCATCAAGGGGTTGGAGCATTTGGACAAGGTGATCGACATTGATCAACGCCCGATTGGCCGCACGCCGCGCTCAAATCCGGCCACTTACACCGGCGCATTCACGCCAATCCGCGACTGGTTTGCAGGGATGCCCGAAAGCAAAACCCGTGGTTATAAGCCCGGGCGATTTTCCTTTAACGTCAAAGGTGGGCGTTGCGAGGCCTGCAAAGGCGATGGCCTGATCAAGATTGAGATGCATTTTTTGCCTGATGTTTATGTAACTTGTGAAACTTGCAAGGGCGCGCGTTATAATCGTGAAACTCTGGAAATTCGCTTTAAAGGCAAGAGCATAGCAGACATTCTTGATATGACAGTCGAGGATGCACAAACGTTTTTTACGGCCGTTCCAACCATTCGTGAAAAGATGGATGCCTTGATGCGGGTCGGGCTGGGATATATCAAAGTTGGCCAACAGGCGACGACACTTTCGGGTGGCGAAGCGCAGCGTGTGAAGCTGTCAAAGGAATTGGCAAAACGCTCGACCGGTCGCACGCTTTATATTCTGGATGAGCCAACCACGGGTTTGCATTTTGAGGATGTGCGCAAATTGCTTGAGGTGCTGCACGAGCTGGTGGATCAGGGCAACACGGTGATTGTGATCGAGCATAATCTGGACGTGGTAAAAACAGCCGACTGGATCATCGATATTGGCCCCGAAGGCGGGGATGGTGGCGGTGAAATCGTGGCTGTGGGCACGCCGGAACAGGTTGCAGATACGCCGGAAAGCTATACCGGAAATCACCTTAAGAAGTTGCTGCAATGAATTGAAAAGCCCCACTTTTTAGGCGGGGATAGTCGTTTATTTATCATCGCAGGTTTTGCAGGTTTTCAAGCCGATGATAGAATATAGCGGGCAGCTGGAAATCAGACCGGTGGCCAACGGGATGATCCCGATCAGCAAAAACGGGCTTGCGTTTTCCATCATGAAATATGCAATAATCAGTGCTGCGCCAACCACAAGACGAAGAATGCGGTCAATGCTGCCAATGTTTTTCTTAAGCATGGAATTTCTCCTTTAATGCGTCCATGCACCATCAATTAAAGGATTCGCAGGCTTTGGTCTGTGACTAGGTCACACAAGGTCATGGTGCATTCAATCGGTCCTCGCAACATCTCGGCTAATTTATAGGCTGGAGTTTTA
>CAYYXZ010000111.1:0-6504 GCA_964475715.1 uncultured Marinosulfonomonas sp.
TGCAGCCGCCCACCTGGCTGCAATCGTTATTTGGTATTTATGAGTCTACGCCCTAAGGGAGTTATCTGGGTCAGCCCCTTCAGTAATTATATTCCGAATAAATCTTGCTTAAATCACCACCCCATTCGCCGTGATATTTTGCCAGCAGCTCATCGGCAGGCACCATGCCGGTATCCACAGAATCAATCAGCGCATTCAGAAAATGGCGCTCGTCCAGAACCATGCCGCCAGCACCCGGTTTGGCGCGCGCTTTCAGGCCGGCTTCGGAAATCTTTAAAACCTCGCGGGCCAGATCAAGCATTTTCACGCCGCCAACCTCGGCCTGAAGCCCGCCAACAGATGCCGCCACCCGCCATTCTTCACGCGTTTCGGCATCCCAGTTTTTCACCAGATCCCAAGCCGCATCAAGCGCGCCCTGATCATACAGCAAACCGGTCCAAAACGCAGGCAGCGCGCAAATACGCCGCCAAGGCCCGCCATCGGCCCCGCGCATTTCCATGTATTGCTTTATGCGCACCTCGGGAAATGCGGTGGTCAAATGATCAGCCCAATCGGAAAGCGTTGGTTTTTCACCGGGCATTGCGGGCAATTGACCTTTCAGAAAATCACGAAATGACTGGCCCAGCGCATTGATATATTTGCCCTCGCGGTAAACAAAATACATCGGCACATCCAGCGCATATTCGGCGTAACGCTCAAAGCCCATGCCGTCTTCAAACACAAACGGCAACATGCCGGTGCGCGAGGCGTCCAGATCACGCCAGATGCGCGAACGCCAGCTTTTATGACCGTTCACCTTGCCCTCAAAAAACGGCGAATTGGCAAATAACGCGGTGGCAACCGGCTGCAGCGCCAAGCCGACACGAAATTTTTGCACCATGTCGGCCTCGGAGGCAAAATCAAGGTTAACCTGAACCGTGCAAGTGCGATACATCATCTGTTTGCCATGCGTGCCAACCGTATCCATATAATCGGTCATCAGCCCGTAACGCCCCTTTGGCATCACCGGCATTTCGTCATGGCTCCACTCGGGTGCGGCCCCCAAACCGATAAAACGCACGCCCGCACCATCGGCCACCGATTGCACTTCGCGCAAGTGCACATTGACCTCGTCACAAGTTTCATGGATCGTGTTTAGCGGCGCGCCCGACAGCTCCAACTGCCCCCCCGGCTCAAGGCTGATGTTGGCACCGTCTTTTTCCAAGCCGACAATATTGCCAGCCTCTTCAATGGGTTGCCAGCCAAATTGTTCGCGCAAACCGTTCAGCACAGATTTTATCGAATGGGTTCCCTCATAGGGTAGCGGCGTGTGAGCATGGCGGCAATAGCCGAATTTCTCGTGCTCGGTGCCGATGCGCCAGTCGTCCTTGGGCTTGCAACCATCGGCCAGATACTGGGCCAGCAGGGAATGATCTTCGATTGGCGCGCCGCCGCCGGATTGGGGAATAGACATGGTCGCCTCGCTTTTATATTCACGTTTTTCATCGCCAGAGTTGCGACCAAAACATTCGAATGTCAATGTTGTTTTGTCGTGAGCAGAACGCCCGTGTGTTTTTGCCAAATCAGCACCGGAGCCGACAGTGGCGCGTTTAAAACGGCCAGCATATTTTGCATTTCAAAGCCATTCAGCACCCCGAAAGCATCAAAAAGCGCGTCGGCATGATCGGCATTTACCGGGATCGAAAGCGGCGGGTGGCCCGGCGCGCTCAGCAACCAGCGATGCGCACCGGTTTTGGCCGGAATCAGCTCAACCTTTGCCAGCGCCTCGATTGAAATGCTGCCGCCCTCAAACGGGCCGAAATAGATCACCTCGCGCTCGTCCACCTGCACCACCCCGGCACCACCTGCGCCAACCCGAAACCGCGCCCGCTGCACGCCGGCAAATATCCAGACCACGCCAATTGCCAGCAAAGCCCAGCCAGTCCACATGAACAATCCAACCGCCATAATTGACAGCCAAACCCCCCAAATCAATATGCCAAAACCCAGCAAAACCTCGCGCCAGCGCCAGATTTGGGCTTTGGATTGTGGCCGGATAAACCCCATTTACCAATCCCCCAGCGTTGATTGCCACAGGCTCAGCGCCGCAACCGCCGCCGTGTCGGCGCGCAAAATTCGTGGGCCGAGGCTGATTTTGGTGACAAACGGCAGGCTGCTTAATTTTTCACGTTCCCCATCGCTAAAGCCGCCCTCGGGACCAATCAGAATTGCCCATTTTTTCAGATCCGCCTTGGCTTGCAAAACCTGCCGCGCCCCAACCAGCGCCTCGTCGCAAAACACCAGTTGACGATCCGTCGGCCAACCGTCCAGCACTTTATCAAGGCGCTGCAAATCATCAACCACAGGCACAAAAGTTCCGCCGCATTGCTCGGCCGCTTCCAAAGCATGGGCCTGCAGGCGGTCTTGGCGAATGCGATCGCTATTGGTGAACTGCGTTTGCACCGGACAAATCCGGGCCGCGCCCAGCTCGGCCGCTTTTTCAACGATGAACGCTGTGCGCGCCTTTTTGATCGGCGCAAACAACAGCCACAAATCGGGCGGCATTTGCAAATCTTTAGTCTTTTCTAGACATTCCAGCACAGCTTTGCGTTTATTCGCCACCGAAACTTTGGCCAGATATTCGCCATCGCGGCCATTAAACAGCAACAATTTCGCCCCTGCCTTTTGGCGCATCACACCAAAAAGATAATGCGACTGATCGGCGTTTAAAGGAATGGTTTGCCCTGCTGACAAATCTTGCGTTACACAGAGCCTGATTTTTATTTTTTCCATGAATGCGAGCATATGCCCGAGACGCCGGAATTTCCAGAACCAAACGCAGCCGTTGCCGATGCCGTTAAAAACAACTGGGTCGACACAATCGCGCCGGCGTGGTCGCGGCCCTATTTGCGTCTGTCACGCGCGGATCGCCCGGTCGGAACTTGGCTGTTGTTGATCCCGTGTTGGTGGGGCGTTTTGCTGGCGGCATTGGCCAGCGGTAATTTCAGCCGGTTCGATTTATGGATAATCGCGGGCTGTGCCATGGGCGCGTGGCTGATGCGCGGTGCGGGCTGCACCTGGAATGACATCACCGATCGCAAAATCGACGGGCTGGTCGAGCGCACAAAATCGCGGCCAATTCCATCGGGTCAGGTTAGCGTCAGGGGGGCGGCAATCTGGATGGGGCTGCAAGCGCTGATCGCTTTTGGCATTTTGCTGAGCTTCAACACCAACACGATTTTGCTGGGCATCGGATCACTGGCGCTGGTGGCGATTTATCCTTTTGCCAAACGCTTCACTTGGTGGCCGCAAGTTTTTTTGGGCCTCGCGATTAACTGGGGCGCCTTGCTGGGCTGGAGCGCCCACAGCGGACAATTGGGCTGGCCCGCCGTGCTGCTCTATCTGGCCGGAATTTCATGGACCCTGTTTTACGACACCATTTACGCCCACCAAGACAGCCAGGACGACGCCCTGATCGGGGTCAAATCCACCGCCCGCCTGTTTGGCGAAAATACCCGCAAATTCCTGCGCGCCTTTATGGTGCTGACGGTTTTGCTGCTGGCGGCGGCGGTTATTTTGGCGCTGCGCGATCAGGCCAATCTGCTGGTGATGGTGGTCGCGCTTGGCGGGCCTTGGGCCATGGGCTGGCATCTGGCGTGGCAAATCGGCATACTTGATACCGATAATCCCGACAACTGCCTGAAACTGTTTCGAACAAATCGCAACGCGGGCCTGATATTTGCGCTGTTTCTTGCCACCGCGCTATTGCTGTGATTGAACATCGACAAGATGCGGCCTAGACAGATGAAAAATAAAACCCGGGTAACCAAAACAAATATGCGCATATCTTCAATCCTGTTAATGCTTGCCATTTTCCTGACCGCTGGCGGGGTCTGCACATTTGTCGCCATGAAAGCCGCCGATCTGATCGAAGATCGCTCGCGCACAGCCGTAACCGATGCGCTGGTTTCAAATCAACACGCGTGGGTTTCTGTGCATGTCGACGGTTTGCGCGTCGAGCTGACGGGCACCGCAACAGACGAGGCCGCCCGTTTTCGCGCCCTGTCGGTGGTGAACGGCATTGTCGATGCTGAACGCGTGATCGACAACATGGAGGTTGCCGATGCCGCCGCCATCAAGGCACCCAAATTTTCCATCGAAATCCTGCGGGGCAGCACAGGTATTTCATTGATCGGTCTGGTGCCTGCGTCCACGAATCGCGCGGCGCTGGTTTCCTCGCTTAAAGCGCTAAAAAACGTCGGGTGGAAAAGCAGCGGCCAGATCACAGATATGCTGGACACGGCTGATTTCCCCGTTCCCGATGGCTGGGACAAGGCCGTGCGATTTGGCATCAACGCCCTGCGCAGCCTGCCGAAATCCAAAATATCGATTACCGCCGAACATGTGGCGATAACCGCGATCTCGGGCAGCATTGAAGAAAAGCACAAAATCGAGGCCGCACTGGCACGTCAGGCCCCCCCAAATCTGGACCTGATCATCAACATCACGGCTCCCCGCCCCGTCATCACGCCATTTACGCTGCGCTTTTTAATCAACCGCGAAACGGTGCGTTTTGATGCCTGCTCGGCCGATACCGAAAAAACCCGCGCCGTTATCATCAAGGCCGCACTTGATGCCGGGCTGAAGGATGCGCCCGATTGCACCATCGGGCTGGGTGTGCCGACGCCATCTTGGGGTCAGGCCGTTGCGACGGGCATTGGCGCGCTAAAAGAAATCGGTGGTGGCACCATCACTTATTCGGATGCCGATGTGACGCTGGTGGCGTTTGAGGGCACGCCGCAAGGGCTGTTTGACCGTGTGATCGGCGAATTGGAGGCCGACCTGCCCGATGTGTTTTCCTTGCATTCGGTTTTGCCCAAAGCTGCAAAAACCGGCGCCAGTGGCGAAGCCGTTGAGGCCGCCGATTTTGTCGCCACGCTTAGCCCCGAAGGACAGGTACAATTGCGCGGCAGAATCACCGACGAGCGCAGCCGCGCGGCCGTTTACAGTTATGCGCGGGCGCGTTTTGGCAGCCAAGTGGTTTACGGTGCCGCCCGACTGGATGATGAATTGCCCCAAGGTTGGTCTTTGCGGGTTTTGACCGGAGTTCAGGCGCTGGCCGAATTGAAACAAGGCAGCGTGGTGGTGCAGGCCGATTTCATCAATGTGCGTGGCCTAACCGGAAACCCCGATGCCCGCGCCAACATAGCGCGCCTGCTGTCGGAAAAGCTGGGATCCTACCAAGATTACAATATCGACGTAACCTACCAGAAAAAGCTGGACCCCGTGGCCAGCCTGATGGACCCAAAGGAATGTATAATTGCGATAGACACGGCAAAAAAAGAGCGTAAAATCAGCTTTGAGCCGGGATCATCCGATCTGGATGCAAGCGGTTTGGCCGTGATCGCAAGGATTGCCGAGATCATCAAAACCTGCAACCCGCTAAAGCTGGAAATCGCCGGTTTCACCGACAGTCAGGGGCGCGAGGAAATGAACCAATCCTTGTCACAGGCCCGCGCCGATGCGGTTTTGCATGGCATGATGAACCAGCGCGTTCTGACCAGCGGGATGGTTGCAATCGGCCATGGCGAATCTGCGCCGATTGCCGATAATGACACTGCCCAGGGCCGCGAGGCCAACCGGCGCATTGAATTTAAACTGATCCTGCCGAAAGAAACCGTGCCCGAGCTGACAGGGCTTGAACAGCTCGAGGCCGAAAAGCTAAAGACAGACGCAGCAGAACCCCAAGCTGAAACGTCCCAACCTGAAACGTCCCAACCTGAAACGTCCCAACCTGAAACGTCCCAACCTGAAACGTCAGAGAGTACCGATGAATAGAACCGAATTAATCCCCACCATCGCCATTATCCTGTTTGTGGTTTTTGTTTTGGGCTGGTTTGCCCATTGGCTTTTGCATAAATTCACCCGCGTTTCGCAGGCCGATCTGGGCGAATTGGACAACATGGCCCAATCGCTGCACGAAGCCGAAGAAACCCGCGATCAGGCGATCACCTACGCCCAGCAACGCGAGGCCGAAATGACAAATCAGCTGGCCCAGACCGAAGCCGAATTATCGGCCGCCATGGACGGTTTGCAAGCCGCCCGCCAAGAGGCCGAAGAATTGCGCAACTATGTTGAACAAATGAACCGCTAGGCTGGCTACCAGCGCGCCAACGCATCTTCGTCGGCATCCTTGGCCTCGACCCATTCGGCCCCGTCTGTGGTGAATTCTTTCTTCCAGAACGGCGCGCGCGATTTTAGATAATCCATCAAAAACTGCGCCGCCTCAAACGCATCCACACGGTGGGGTGCGGCCGTTGCCACCATCATGATCATCTCGCCGCAGCGCAAATGCCCGTAGCGGTGAATGATCAAACTGCCTTTTAATTTCCAACGTTTCACCGCCTCGGCCTCGATGCCCGCCAGCGCGCTTTGGGTCATGCCGGGGTAGTGCTCGATTTCCATCCGGTCCAGATCGCCATTTGCCGTATCGCGCACAATTCCGGTAAAATTAACCACAGCGCC
>CAYYXZ010000112.1:0-1616 GCA_964475715.1 uncultured Marinosulfonomonas sp.
AATGCCAGCTGATGGCCTCGCCTTCGCGATCAGGGTCGGTTGCGAGGATCAGTTCATTGTCGTCTTTTAGCGCGTCCGCAATGGCCTTGATGTGCTTGCGGGAATCATATCCCACCTCCCATATCATGGCAAATTCGTTGTCAGTATCGACCGACCCATTCTTTGGGGGCAAATCCCGAACATGGCCATATGAGGCCAAAACCGTATAATTATCCCCCAGATATTTATTGATAGTTTTGGCTTTGGCTGGGGATTCGACAACAACAACGGGCATAAAATTCCTCTCGACATTTAACAATGCTAATGGCGGCGCAAAAGAGTGTGAATTTCTGGGAATGTCAATGGGGCATAAAAAACGTAGCTAAGAATTGGCCTTCTTCTTTTTCTAAATACCTCCGCCGGAGGCATAAAAGTTTAACCCTGCTCAAATATGCTAATTTGCCAATGAAAGCATTCCGCCAGAAGCACGAACGATTTTACCGTCCAGTTCCAGATTTAATAGCGCCGGTGAAATTTTCTGACTGGGAATGTCCAGATCCCGGATCAACTGATCTTCCGCTACCGGACTGGGGCCGAGACGAGCCAGAATTTCTGTGTGCAGATCCGAGGTGTCGCGCAAGCTGCGTTTAATAATTGCAGGGCTTTGCGCTTTGGTAATGGCCAGCGGCGGCTCTTGCCCCAGCACTTCGATCACATCGGCGGCAGAGCGCACCAACGTCGCGCCATCGCGTAGCAGGGCGTTACAACCAAAAGCACGCCCATCAAACGGATGCCCCGGAACCGCCAATACCTCTCGGCCCTGATCCAGTGCATTTCTGGCGGTGATTAAACTGCCAGAACGGGCGGCGGCCTCGATTATGACCACGGCCTTGGCCAGCCCCGAAATAATCCGGTTGCGGCGCGGAAAATGGCGGGCTTGGGGCTGCACGCCGATGGCAATTTCCGACAGCCGTAAACCTTTGCGGCCGATATCATCGCTCAGGCCCGCATTTTCTTTTGGGTAAACCACATTAACGCCACCGGCCTGCACGGCAATGGTGCCGCCATCCAGTGCGGCCAGATGGGCGGCAGTGTCGATGCCGCGGGCAAGGCCGGACACGACCACATAACCGGCATCGGCCAGATCAGCGGCCAGTTTTCGGGCCATGCGGGTGCCAAGTGACGAGGCACCCCGCGCACCGACCATGGCCACCATCGGGCGCTTTAACAAATCAGTGTTGCCAATGGCCCAAAGGATCGGCGGTGGATCCGCAATATCGGCCAGATCAGCCGGGTAGGCGCGATCACCATAACAAATCATCGTGGCACCGGCCGTGCGGGCGGCGCGCATTTCGGCGATAACCACGCCTTCGGGGCAGATTGCATAATTCTGCACACCGGCAGAGCGGGCGATTTCGGGCAAAACGTCAAGCGCGGCATCGGCGCTGCCATGTTCATTTATTAGCCGGAAAAATGTCGAAACACCAACCCGGCGCGAGCGCAAAAGACGGAGCCACGACAGACGCATTTCTTCTGTGGTGGGGGGGGTGAGGGTGGGGTGTGAAGAAAATAAATCCACGTTCGTCATGCTCCGCCTCCTTTGCAGAATCACTATGGCTTAAAACTGGTTAACAACT
>CAYYXZ010000112.1:1716-6498 GCA_964475715.1 uncultured Marinosulfonomonas sp.
ATTAAAAACACGTTGTATGATCAGATGATCATCACATAGTTTAGTTAAAGGCAGCTATAAAATGCGATATATATCGACCCGAGGCAAGGCCCCTGAGCTTAATTTCGAAGACGCGATGCTAACGGGGCTGGCACGCGATGGCGGGCTTTATGTTCCGGCCGAAATTCCGGTGATGGCGGCGGCTGATATTGGCGCGCTGGCGGGTTTAAGCTATGAGGAAGTTGCCTACCGCGTGATGCGCCCGTTTGTCGAGGGCAGCTTTGGCGATAGCGCGTTTGCCGATATTATTGGCCGCGCTTATGGCAGCTTTAACCATGATGCCCGCGCCCCGATGGTGCAGTTGGGGCCAAACCATTTTCTGCTGGAGCTGTTTCACGGCCCGACGCTGGCGTTCAAGGATTTTGCCATGCAGCTGATTGGGCAGCTGTTTCAGGCGGCTTTGGCCAAACGCGGCGCGCGGGTGACGATTGTGGGGGCCACATCGGGCGATACCGGATCGGCCGCGATCGAGGCGTTCAGAGGCTTGGAGGCGGTTGATCTGTTTATCATGTATCCGCATGGCCGGGTGTCGGATGTGCAGCGCCGCCAGATGACAACGCCCACCGAATCCAACGTGCATGCGCTGGCGGTGGATGGCGATTTTGACGACTGCCAAGCCCACCTGAAAGACATGTTCAACGATTTTGAATTTCGCGATACCGTGCGTTTGGCCGGGGTTAATTCGATCAACTGGGGCCGGGTTTTGGCGCAGGTGGTCTATTATTTCTACGCCGCAACCGCGCTGGGCGCGCCGCATCGGCCGGTTAGCTTTACGGTGCCAACCGGCAATTTTGGCGATATTTTTGCCGGCTACATCGCGCGAAAAATGGGGCTGCCGATTGAAAAACTGGTGATTGCCACCAACCAGAACGATATTTTGCACCGCACCCTGCAAACCGGCGTTTACAGCAAAAAAGGCGTTAACCCGTCGATCAGCCCGTCGATGGATATTCAGGTCTCGTCCAATTTTGAGCGCGTGTTGTTTGACGCATACGGGCGCGATGGCGGGGCGGTGGCGCAATCGATGGACGCGCTGCAATCGGGCGGTGAATTCAAGATATCGCAAGGCGCGATTAAAATGTTGCGCGACAACTTTGTTTCGGGGCGCGTATCCGAGGCGCAAACCAGCGCAACGATCCAGCAAATGAAACAGCGCACCGGCGAGGTTTTATGCCCGCATTCCGCGGTGGCTGTGAACGTGGCGCAGCAACATCTGGGTGCCGAGCCAATGATCACGCTGGCCACCGCCCACCCCGCCAAATTTCCCGATGCGGTTCAGGCGGCCTGTGGAATTCATCCGCCTTTGCCCGCCCATATGGCCGATTTATTCAAACACCAGGAACGCTTTAGCCGGGTTGCCAATGATTTGGACGCACTAAAAGAATTAATTTTGAAACGGGTCGCTAAATGAGCATTGAACTACACACTCTAAGCAACGGTTTTCGCATTGTAACCGAAAACATGCCGGGCCTTGAGTCGGCCTCGCTGGGCATTTGGGTTGCGGCTGGTTGCCGCCACGAGCGGGCCGAGCAAAACGGCATTGCGCATTTTCTGGAACACATGGCTTTCAAAGGCACAAAAACCCGCAGCGCACTGGATATTGCCGAAGCAATCGAGGATGTCGGCGGCTTTATCAACGCCTACACCAGCCGCGAAATGACGGCGTATTACGTGCGGGTTTTGGGCGCAGATGTGCCTTTGGCGCTGGATGTGATTTCGGATATTTTGCTGAACCCTGTGTTTGATCCCAAAGAAATCGAAATTGAGCGCGGCGTGATTTTGCAGGAAATCGGCCAGTCTCTGGATACGCCCGATGATGTGGTTTTTGACTGGCTGCAAGAGGCGGCCTATCCAAAACAGGCGCTGGGGCGCAGTATTTTAGGGCCGGATGAGCGCGTAAAATCGTTTAGTCGCAGTGACTTGCAGGGTTTTACCTCGGAACGCTACGGGCCAGAGCATCTGATTTTATCGGCGGCCGGCGATGTTGACCACGGCGCCATCGTGGCCAAGGCCGAGAAGTTGTTTGGCGATTTGCCCCGTGGTGTGCCCACCGCGATTGAGCCTGCAAAATTTCAGGGTGGAGAAGTTCGAGAGACAAAACAGCTTGAGCAGGCGCATTTTACTTTGGCCTTTGAGGGGCCGAATTATTTTGCCCCCGAAATTTACACGGCCCAGATTTTTGCCTCGGCTTTTGGTGGCGGAATGTCATCGCGTCTATTTCAGGAAGTGCGCGAAAAACGCGGGCTTTGTTATTCGATATTTTCCCAGGCCAGCGCCTTTTCTGACAGCGGAATGTTTACAATCTATGCCGGAACCAGCGGCGATCAGCTGACGGATCTGGCCAATATCACAATGGATGAAATCAAGCGCGCCGCCGATGACATGTCTGAAGTTGAAATCGCGCGCGCCCGCACCCAGATGAAGGCCGCAATGTTGATGGGGCTGGAAAGCCCGGCCTCGCGCGCCGAACGCATGGCGCGGTTGGTGATGATTTATGGCCATGTGCCGCCGCTGGCCGAAACCATTGCCAAAATTGATGCGGTCGATGTGACCGGAGTTCGGGGTTTTGCCGCCGGTTTGGCCCAAAATGCAAATGCGGCGCTGGCGCTTTATGGGCCCATAGAAAATGCGCCGTCACTGGCGGATTTGAAAATGCGGCTGCAGGGGTAATGCTAAAGCTGGGCCGTAAAATCCGCATCGAAACCCAGCGGATGACACTGCGCCCCCCGCAACATTCCGATTTTCGCAGCTGGTCCAGATTGCGCCGCAACAGTCAGGGTTTTCTAAGCCCGTGGGAGCCCAGCTGGAGCGACGATCATTTGACCCGCAAAGGTTTTGCCAACCGGGTTTACTGGTCTAAAAGGGCAATTTCGGCGGGCACTGCGCTGCCGGTTTTCTTGCAGTGCCGCGAGGATGGTGCGTTGCTTGGGGCGATTACGCTGGACAATATCCGCCGAGGAGCGGCGCAATCTGCAACCATGGGTTACTGGGTTGGCGAGGCTTACGCGCGCATGGGTTTCATGAGCGAGGCGATTGCTGCATTGGCGCATTATGCTTTTAGCGCGCTTGATCTAAGCCGGATCGAGGCCGCCTGTTTGCCGGAAAATGCGGCTTCGCGCGGGGTGCTGGAAAAGGCCGGATTTAAATATGAAGGTGTCGCGCAAAGTTATTTGCAAATTGACGGGCGCTGGCGCAATCATGTACTTTATGCCAATCTGCGCGGTGATCGGCGCGGCAAAACCGACGCAGGGTAACATGGGGTGCTAGATGCTGAATGCGGTGTCGAAAGAATTTGAAACGGATTTGCGCGCCCAGCTGCCACAGGGCTGTTTTGCCCCGCTGAGCGACAAATACCTGCAAGAGCCGCGCGGCCGCTACCGTGCCACGGCCGGTTTGTTACTGACGCCCGGGAGCACGCAACAGGTTGCACAAATCATCCAGAAATGCGCGGCCGCCCGCATTGGGGTTGTGCCCTACGGTGGGGGCACGGGGCTGGTTGGCGGGCAGGTTATGCCGGATGGTCCTGCGCCGGTTATTTTGTCGTTGGAGCGGATGAATGCGCTGCGGGGTGTTTGGCCGGATGAAAACGTTCTGGTGGCCGAGGCCGGGGTGATTTTGCAAGATATTCAGGCCGCGGCTGCGCGTGTTGAGCGCCTGTTTCCGCTGACACTGGCCGCCCAAGGATCGTGCCAGATCGGCGGCAATCTGGCCACCAATGCCGGCGGGGTCAATGTGCTGCGTTACGGCAATGCGCGCGCCCTGTGTCTGGGGCTTGAGGCGGTGTTGCCAAATGGTGAAATCTGGCATGGGCTGAAACGTCTGCGCAAAGATAACACCGGCTATGATTTGCGTGATTTATTGATTGGATCCGAGGGCACGCTGGGGGTGATCACGGCCGCATCCCTGCGCCTGTTTGCCCAGCCCGAATCCAGCGGAGCCGCCTTGATGGTGGTGCCCGATCCGGCCGCCGCACTTGCCTTGCTGGGCTTGGCGCAAAAGCATTGCGGTGAGACCATTTCGGCCTTTGAATTGATCAGCGGCACGGGCTTGCAGTTTTTGGCCCAAACCATGCCGGATTTGCGTCAACCCTTTGATAAGGCACCAGAATGGATGGTGCTGATTGATCTGGGCGTGGGGTGTGGGCAGGACGCAAATGCGATGCTCGAGGGGCTTTTCATGGCCGCAAATCAGGCCGGTCTGGTTGGCGATGGGCTGGTGGCGCAAAATGAGGCGCAGCGGGGGCAGTTCTGGGCGGTGCGTGAAAGCATTCCTGCGGCCAACAAACACATCGGATCGATCGTTTCAAATGATATTTCGCTGCCCTTGTCGGCGCTGCCCGATTTCATCAAACGTGGCGCGGATAAACTGGCGAAAATCGGCGCGTTCCGGATCAATTGTTTCGGGCATCTGGGCGATGGCAATCTGCATTACAACATGTTCCCCGCGCAGGGGCGCAGCCGCGATGAATATGAACATCTTCGCGGCGAAATCAAGCAATGCGTGCATGATCTGGTGGCGCAATATGGCGGATCATTTTCGGCCGAACACGGGGTTGGGCGCATGAAGGTTGACGATTTGGCCCGCTACGCTGACCCTGCCGGTTTGGCGGCAATGCGCGCGATTAAGATGGCGCTTGATCCACACGGGATTATGAACCCGGGTGCGGTGTTGGGGTAGGGGTATTCATGGAAAAATCCAGTTTTACAAAAGATGCGCGGCGCTGGTTTGCAGAAGATTTGCGCG
>CAYYXZ010000113.1:0-6431 GCA_964475715.1 uncultured Marinosulfonomonas sp.
CGGCCTTTTGCCAATGATTTTGCTGCGGCTTCAAGCAGGTTGTCATGGGCGCTTTTGGCAATGCCACTGGTGAACTGGGCAACATAATCGAGCATTTTCCCTTCTGGACGGTTATTCAACACTTCTGCTGCGTGCGCGATGTCATCGTGGTAAGCGATCGGGTCCGGGCTGACTGTTTCATTAGAAAGCACACGCGGCCCTGTTGGTTGGGCGCAATCGGGCAGGTGGGCCAAAATAGCTTGCTGGAAGACAGCCAAACTTTCAATCGGTTTGGCCAAAAAGCCGTTAGCGCCAGCATCAAGTGCTTCGGCTTGACGATCGGCATCGCCGCTGATGCCCAACAGCACAGTGATGCGCGGGCTGGATTGTGCCAGCTCGGCAATCAAATCAGTGCCGGATCCGTCAGGTAAACCAAGATCAATTACCACCACAGATGGGCGGTAAACACGTAGATGTTTGCGCGCGGATGCCAGACAATCGGCCCGTCTAATTCGCGCCCCCGATCGCAAGCAAAGTAGACGCAATGCTTCGCTGGCATAGCGGCTATCCTCGACCACAAGCACAGTCATTCCCAGCAGAGGGCGTTGTGCAGTTGGTGCGCGTGCCATTATGAAATCGTCAAAATCATCCATCGTGTTCCCCTTCCAGTGGTTTTCCCTTTGAGTCGTAGTAAAGCAGAAAATTGGCTAAGGAGATGTTAACGCGGCGCTGAAAATTCGAAACTGATTGCTTGTGATTGCGTTTTTTGCACGCCATAATATAATAATAGCCATGAAGGGGTTTTGTCGATGATCGGACGCTTGAACCATGTTGCCATTGCGGTGCCTGATCTTGAGGCCGCAGCCGCGCTTTATCGTGATACGCTGGGTGCCAAGGTCGGTGCGCCGCAAGATGAGCCGGACCACGGGGTCACGGTGATATTTATCGAGCTGCCCAACACCAAAATCGAATTATTGCACCCGTTGGGCGATGATAGCCCGATCAACGGGTTTCTGGCCAAGCATCCGTCGGGGGGCATCCATCATCTTTGTTACGAAGTTGAAGATATTATCGCGGCGCGTGACCATCTAAAGGCCACCGGTGCGCGGGTTTTGGGATCTGGAGAGCCAAAGATCGGCGCCCACGGCAAGCCGGTTTTGTTTTTGCATCCCAAGGATTTTACCGGCACGCTGGTTGAGCTAGAACAGGTTTAACCCCGCGCCGACAGCCGGTGAAATAAGTGGGTGAACATTGCGGCGCCTAGAATTGGCATCAATAAATTCAGCACGGGCACCATTAACAACAGCGCCATAAGCAGGCCCGAGCGCATGATGGCACCCCCGTGTTTTTTGCGCATTTTCTTGGCCCCTTTACGCCCAAGGCGGCGCATTGCGGCGATCTGAAAATATTCGCGCCCCAGTAAAAACCCGTTCAGCAGCCAAAACAGCAGCGGATAAAGCACTGTGATTATCGGGATCATCAAAAGTAAAAACAGATTTACCCCGATCAGAAGCCCCAAAAACAGCAGCGTATCCAGCATGGTTTCCATAAAGGATATTTTTGGCGCAGGGGGTAAATGCGGGTAAAATTTTTGCTCGACCGCTTGGGCCACATTGTCCAGAAATATGCCGGTAAAAGCCGAGGCCACCGGGATCATAAAAAAGAACGACAGAAGCAGCATAAGCAGGATTGATCCCCAGCCAAGCAAATCCTTAACCCAAGTAACCTGACCCACAAACGGAAGAACCAGAGACTCGGGATTGATGTTTGTGATCAGACCCAAAACCGCGGTAGAAATGCCAAATAGCAGAGCGATAGTCAGGCCAAGCCCCAGCCAGACCACCCTGCGAAAACGCACATCACCCATCTGGCCGACGGCCTTGGCAAAATCTCGAAACATTTATTTTTCAACCCATTCGGTCAGGGCTGCGACATCTGGCCGCCTGCGATCAGACGGCGCGCTTTTTTCGGTGCCGATATGAATAAAACCGGCGACAGTTTCATCATCGGACAGATTTAGGCCACGGCGGATAAATTCACGGTCATGGCTGGTCCAGCCGGAAATCCAGTTTGCACCCCAGCCGGATGCTTGCGCCGCATTAAGCAGCGAAAGACAAGCCGCACCAGCCGAATAAAGCTGCTCGACCTTGGGAATGCGCTCAAGCGAATTGGGGGCAGAAACCACAGTGACAATCAGACCGGCGTTGCCAAACATGCCGGCGGTTTTATTCATCTTGTCGGGGTCAATTTCTAACGCCTTGCCCCGCTCGCGGGTCAGCGCGGATAGCCGTGCCAAGGCATCACCCCTTAGCACAATAAAGCGCCATGGCTGCAATATGCCGTGATCCGGCACGCGGGCGGCGGCGGTCAGCAGGGGCATCAATTCGGCGTTGTCCGGTGTCGGCCCTGTCAATATTTTGAAGATCCGTGAACGGCGATTTAGTAGAAAATCCATTACGGCGGTGTTTGGTTTGTTCATTTTGCGCTCCTGTTTTAAGGATAGATGTGGGGTATTTTACCGCTGTAATCAAGAGCGTAAATGAAACCCGCGCCCCTAGGCCCAACGCCATTGCCCGGTTTGCAAACCATCAATGCACCACGGCCCGATGCTGTAGCGGATCAGGCGTAATGTCGGATGTCCAGCCGCGGCGGTCATGCGCCGGACTTGCCGGTTGCGCCCCTCGGTTATGCTGATTTCCAGCCAGCTGTCAGGCACCGATTTACGAAACCGCACCGGAGGGTTGCGCGGCCATAGGTTGGCGGGCTGCTCGATTATCCGCACTTTGGCCGGCGCGGTCATGCCGTCCTTTAGTAATAGCCCCTCACGCAGAGCATCAATGGCGGCCTGATCGGGAATGCCCTCGATTTGAACCCGGTAGGTTTTGCGCATCTTGTGTTTTGGGTTGCTGATTTTGGCCTGTAATTTGCCGTCATCGGTCAGCACCAGCAAGCCTTCGCTGTCTTTATCCAGTCGTCCGGCTGCGTAAACACCCGCCAGCTCGATAAAATCGGACAAGGTTTGGCGCGGGCTATTGGCGCTGTCTTTATCGGTAAACTGCGACAGCACGTTAAAGGGTTTGTTAAACAGGATTAATTTAGGGTCTGTCATTTGGTTCGGCCTTTTGCGTTTGTCCATTCATATGACAGGTGCGCAGCAGAAATCCAGCGTATCAATGCGTAGGTTATTTGTCGGGGCTGTTCTTTGGTGCAAATTTTGGTAGGTTGGCCAAGCTGATAAACAAAGGGAAATGAAATGCGCAAAATTTTGGTGATGATTGTGGCCTTGGCCCTGAGCGGCTGTGTGGCAACGGCGCCAACTCCAAGACAAGCTCCGCCGCCCCAAACCGCGCCCGCTGTCAGCCAAGCCCAGGCAACGCGCAATTTTCTGGCGGTGATTGAGCGCATGGAGCCGGTGGCCGAGCGCGAATGCCGCGCGCGCACCACGGGTGTGGATTGCGATTTTAAAATCGTGGTGGATGACCGGCCGGGTTTGGCGCCGAATGCCTTTCAGACGCTGGATAAAAACGGGCGGCCAATTATTGGCTTTACCAGCGCGCTGCTGGCCGATGCCCGCAACAAAGACGAGCTGGCCTTTATTTTAGGCCACGAGGCCGCGCATCATATTCTTGGCCACATCCCCAAAACCCAGCAGCGTGCTGTTACGGGTGCGGTTATTGGTGGCTTGCTGGCAGCGGTTCTGGGCGGCGGCGATGCCGGTGTTCAAGAAGCCCAGCGTCTGGGCGGGGCCGTTGGTGCGCGCAGTTATTCCAAGGAATTTGAGTTGCAGGCCGATGCGCTGGGCACTGTGATCACCGCGCGGGCGGGCTATGATCCGGTTAGGGGGGCTGAATTTTTCAACCGCATTCCTGATCCGGGGGATCGTTTTCTTGGCTCGCACCCGCCAAATGCACAGCGGATCGAAACCGTGCGCCGCACTATGGCGAATATGTAAATCATGCGCCAATTTGAAGATATCATCCGTGACAAGGGTTCGAAATATGCTGTCAGCGGCGCACCTGTGGTGGACCGCGATGACGCCAAAGCGTTTTTGCGCAAACTAAAGCAGGATAAAAAATACCGCAAAGCCACGCATAATTCATGGGCCGTTTTGTTGCGCAGCGGGCGCGGTGATCTGGTGCAGGTTAAAAACGATGATGGCGAAGGCGGGGCCGGAAATGTGATTTTGCGCAACCTGCTGCGCGAGGGGCTGGAATATCATATCATCGTGGTGACGCGCTGGCATGACGGGGTTAAATTGGGCAGTGACCGGTTTCGCCATGTGCAGCGCAGCGTGCGCCATTATCTGGACCATTGGCGGCATTAAAACAGCCAAAACACCATATCATCGGGGGGCAAACAAACCTGATCATTGCAGGCCTGCAACGTCAGCTGCGCCGCAACAGGTGCGCCAGCCATGTTTAACGGGGCCGTTATGACAAAATCCGTTTCATAAAGCGATAGCTGCGTTTCGCTAAAACCCAACGCCTTTATTTCGGCCTCTGGATATGCGGTGCTGTCCACAGAAACGCCGCCAACCGACAGCTTCATTCCGACCAGATAATCCTCTAGCGGTTCATGCGCATTAATGTGCCAGCCCTCGCGCAGCTGAACCGTTAATCTTAGCTGGCCCGTTTTATGATCTGCATCTGCAAACACCCGAACAGCCCCGCCATTTGAAACCCGCATCGGCCCGACAGCGCCGTGGCGCATGATTTCGAGCGCGGTTAAAATTCCGGCGCGCTGGCGGGGGCTGTTGATGGCGTCAATCGCCAAGGCCGCGGCCAGTTTGGGGGCGGCATCGGTTGCGCGGGCCAAACGGCGGTCCAGCCCGGCCAGAAATTCCAGTGCCTGCGCATTGGCCGAGGCAAGCTCGTTATCATCCAGCGGGCGAAAAATGCCCAGCCCGACGGCCTGTGGGTTCATTCTCATGGCCAAATCAGGATCGGCAAACAGACGTAACATTTCCTTTGCAAACGGCTCGGCAACTGCCAACCAATCGGTTTTGCCGGTAGTTTTGCCGGTATCGGTATAATCATACAACGCCAGCAAAGCGCGCCCCAATGCCGCATAATCCAGCAGCTGCGCATCAATATCGGCCTGACCGTCAAACCAGATGCGTTTCAGACCAGTTTCGGTTTGCATTTTATCCAGCAGGAATTTGGTGGCAGTAATGGCGGCGGTGGCATATTCTGGTTGCTCTAAAACGCGCGAGGCTTCGGCCAGAGTGGCAATCATTTCGCCATTCCAGGCCAGAATGATTTTTGTGTCCTTGATCGGGGCCGCGCGCAGACCCCGTGCCTGATGCAAAGTTTCAAGCACGGCGTCATCCACGCCGGCCTCTGCGGGCATATCCAGCAAATGCAGCACGTTGCTTCCATCAAAAATTCCGTGCTCAACCACGTTAAAGGCTGCGATCACAGCTTCAGCATTATCGCCTAAAACCTGACGGATTTGCGCAGGCGTCCATACATAAAAAGCGCCCTCGACACGTTCGCCTTGCGGCCCCAGCGAATCCGCGTCCTCGGCTGCATAAAACCCGCCGCCTTTAGCCTGCATATCACGCAACACATAATCAAAGGTTCGCCGCGCCGCACGGGCATAATCGGCATTGCCCGTAACGCTATAGGCACGCAGCAGCACGCGACCAATCAGCGCCTGATTATAAAGCATCTTTTCAAAATGCGGGATGCCCCATTCAGGATCAATCGCATACCGGTGAAAGCCGCCGCCAACATGGTCATGGATGCCGCCCTTGATCATGTTATCAAGCGTCAGGGTGACAGCGTTTAACAACACCGTATCACCGGTGCGCATTGCCTGATCCAGCAACAGCAACAGCATACTTTCACGCGGAAACTTAGGCGCATGGCCAAAGCCGCCGTTAAATTCATCCAGACTGCCCAGCATGGCGGTCGCCGCCGCATTAATGTCGGCACTAGAAACATCACCCAGCACGGCCGTTTGATCCAGATAATTACGCAAACGCGCCGCAATTTCAAAGGCCTGAGTGCGCAGGGCTTTGTTGTCATTCTTCCAGGCCTCGGCGATGGTGTTGATCAGCTGGGTGAAATCGTCGGGGCGAAAATAGGTGCCGGCGTAAAACGGCTCGGCGTCGGGTGTCATAAACACCGAATTGGGCCAACCGGCCGAACCGGCCAGCAGCGAGGTAACCATAATGAATTGCTCGTCCAGATCCGGCCGGCGTTCGCGGTCAATTTTGATCGAGATAAAATGTTGGTTCAGCAGGGCGGCGATTGCCTCGTTCTCGAAGCTTTCGGCCTCCATCACATGGCACCAGTGGCAAGATGCGTATCCGACCGAGACAAATATCATCTTGTTTTCGGCTTTGGCTTTGTTTAGCGCCTCATTGCCCCACGGGTACCAATCCACGGGGTTGCTGGCGTGCTGTTGCAGATAAGGCGAGCTTTCTTGCGCCAGCCGGTTTTCGGCGT